>PKSY01000036.1 GCA_002869405.1 Marinilabiliales bacterium | reverse complement strand
TAACGGATAAAAAGACATTATGCAGAATCATATCCTTAATACATCTATTACATATTTAAAAGGTGTAGGCCCTGCCAGAGCCGATCTGCTAAAAGAGGAACTGGAAATCCATACTTTCGGCGATCTCATTACTTTTTACCCGTTCAGATACACCGACAGATCGAAAATAACACCCATTTCCATGGTACATCCCAATATGCCTGATGTGCAGGTAATGGGAAAAATTACCCATGTGGAAACATCTGGTGTGGGACGCGCTACACGCCTGCATGCTACAATCACCGACGACAGTGGTTCGCTTGAACTTATATGGTTTCAGGGCATAAAATGGATAAAAGATACCATAAGACCAGGCCGGGAGCTGGTGGTTTACGGAAAACCGAACTATTTCAAAGGCGGGGTGAATATCGCCCATCCTGAGGTTGAATCAGCTGAAGAATTCAGAAAACAGAAAAAACAACGGTTCCTGGGCGTATATCACAGCACTGAAAAGCTTAAGAATAAAGGCCTGCATTCTAAAGGAATTGCCAAGCTGCAGGCGAATCTCCAAAATCAAATCAAAGGAAAAATAGAAGAAAACCTCTCCGAAGCAATCATAAACTATTTTCAGTTTGTTTCGCGGGAGAGAGCCCTCTTTGCAATCCATTTTCCTGAAGATGAAAAGGCTGTCCAGGCTGCAAAGGCACGACTGAAATTTGAGGAGTTCTTCTTCCTCCAGCTTCAGATGCAGCAGGCAAAATACATCCGAAACCTAAATATCAAAGGACACAATTTTGAAAAAGTGGGGAAGTTCTTTAATGAATTCTTTCACCGGTTTCTGCCCTTTGAACTTACCGGCGCACAAAAAAGAGTGATGCGTGAAATCCGCAAGGATGCCGGGAGCGGGAAACAGATGAACAGGCTGCTGCAGGGAGATGTAGGCTCCGGAAAGACCCTCGTCGCATTAATGTCGATGCTTCTGGCTATTGATAACGGATATCAGGCAGCCATCATGGCACCCACAGAGATTCTTGCAGAACAGCACTTCAAAACCATTTCTAAAATGACCGATGGTCTGGGGCTGAATATCCTGCTGCTCACAGGATCTACAAAAAGTTCGCAGCGCAGGGAGATACACTAAAATCTGCAGTCGGGAAATACTGATATTATCATTGGAACACATGCGCTAATTGAAAAAAACGTGCAGTTCTATAACCTCGGGATGGTGGTTATTGATGAACAGCACCGGTTTGGAGTTGAACAACGCGCCAGGTTATGGAAAAAGAATGCTGTTCCACCCCATATTCTTGTGATGACTGCCACGCCAATTCCGCGTACGCTGGCCATGTCACTCTACGGCGATCTCGACTATTCAGTGATTGACGAACTGCCTCCGGGCCGCAAGCCCATCATTACCCGCCACCTCTATGATAAAGAGCGCATGCAGATAAACCGGTTTCTGCGCGAACAAATTGACGGAGGCAGACAGGTATATATTGTTTATCCTCTCATTGAAGAGTCGCGTAAAACAGACCTTAAGGATTTGATGGATGGCTTTGAAACCATCTCGCGGGAATTTCAGATGCCGCAATATCAGGTAAGTATCGTTCATGGCCGCATGCCTGCCAAAGACAAAGCCTTTGAGATGGAACGTTTTGCAAAAGGTCAGACACACATTCTGGTGGCAACCACCGTAATTGAAGTAGGTGTGGATGTACCCAATGCAACGGTTATGGTCATTGAGAACGCAGAACGCTTCGGGCTGGCACAACTTCATCAGCTGCGGGGAAGAGTGGGCCGCGGCGGTGATCAGTCATACTGTATTCTTATCTCAAAGGAAGAACTATCTGCGGAAGCAAAGAAACGACTGAAAACAATGACTGATACCAGCGACGGCTTTAAAATCGCAAAAGCAGATCTTGAAATCCGCGGCCCGGGAGATATTCAGGGCACACGACAAAGCGGTATTGCAGAGCTAAAACTCGCCTCGCTGACCGCTGATGAACCCATTCTCAAATATGCCAATGCCGTTGCGGCAAAAATTATTAACGACGACCCTACGATAGAAAAACCTCAAAATGCCCCAATTGCAAAATATATTGATTATCTGACACAAACAGGCCACCAATGGAGCCGAATCAGTTAAAATAAAATTGTAATTTTGCGACTCTGAAAAAAATATTGTCATGAAAATTTCTTATAACTGGCTTAAAAACTATATCAACACGGATCTGGAACCTGAAAAAATGTCGCAACTGCTGACCGATTGCGGGCTTGAAGTGGAAGGACTGGAAAAGGTGGAATCAGTGCAGGGCGGACTGCAGGGTATTGTAATCGGAAAAGTGCTGACTTGCGAGCAGCACCCCAATGCGGATAAACTCAGTGTTACCACAGTGGATGTTGGAATGGAAGAGCCTTTACATATTGTTTGCGGAGCGCCCAATGTTGCTGCAGGGCAAACCGTGCCTGTGGCAACTGTTGGAGCAGTCATGTATTTTGGCGATGAACCCTTTGCAATTAAGAAGACAAAACTCCGCGGAGAACCGTCGGAAGGGATGATTTGCGCTGAAGATGAACTCGGACTGGGAACTTCCCATGCCGGAATTATGGTTCTTGATGATGATATTCCCGCTGGTACTCCTGCAAAGGATTATTTTAATATTCAGGAGGATTACCTCTTCGAAATCGGCCTTACTCCTAACCGCTCTGATGCCACATCACATATTGGTGTTGCCCGCGATATAAAAGCTGTACTTAACAGATACGCGTTCGAAAACAATGGTCATAAAGTCGGTTTATCGATTCCTGATGTCTCTGCTTTTGGTGCTGACAACAATAACCGTCCGGTTGAAATTATTATTGAGGATGAGTTGGCTTGCCGCAGATATACAGGAGTAACAGTTTCAAATGTAAAGGTCGAAGAGTCGCCGGAATGGCTGAAAAATTACCTCAACACAGTTGGGCTGCGTCCTATCAACAACCTTGTGGATATCAGTAATTTTGTGATGATGGAAACCGGCCAGCCCCTGCACTTTTTCGATGCAGACAAGATTGAAGGCAACAAGGTCATCATCCGTAAAGCAAAAGAGAAGGAAAAGTTTACTACGCTGGATGAGATTGACAGAGAATTATCATCGGAAGATCTCATGATTTGCGACAGTGAAAAACCAATGTGTATTGCAGGAGTTTTTGGCGGTATGCACTCCGGAGTGACCGAAAATACAAAGACCGTATTCATTGAAAGTGCTTGGTTTGACCCGCCAACAATCAGAAAAACGGCAAAAAGACATGGCCTGCAAACCGATGCTTCCTTCCGTTTTGAAAGAGGCTCTGACATCGAAATGACTGTTTATGCACTCCAACGTGCTGCCTTACTGATTAAAGAGATTGCCGGAGGTGAGATCTCTTCTGATATGAATGACGTTTATCCTATGCCTCTGGCACGCAATATTGTAGAAATAAACTATCAAAGAGTTTTCTCTCTTATTGGAAAAACTTTCAGCACTGAACTGGTAAAAGAGATTCTCGAATCGCTGGACATTAAGGTATTGGAGGAAAGCAACGAGGAGCTGAAACTGGAAGTACCAACCGCAAAAGTTGAAGTGACCAGAGAAGCTGATATCGTGGAAGAGATTTTGAGGGTTTATGGGTATAACAATATCGAGCTTTCGCATGAAGTGCGATCAGCACTGTCGTACATGCCAAAACCAAATCCTGAAAAAGTTAAAAATCGCGTGGCAGATATGCTCTCGGCAAACGGGTATAATGAAATTATGAATAACTCGCTGACCGCAGAAGCATATTATGAAAACACCGAAAGTATTCAGGCTGAAAATCATGTGAAGATGCTGAATCCTCTCAGCAAGGAACTCAACATTCTTCGCAGAACTTTACTTTTCAGTGGGCTGGAAGTAATAGCTTATAATCAGAATCGTAAAATCACAGACCTTAAGCTTTACGAATTCGGTAAAAGCTATCACTTCAACAATTCTGTAGATAAGGCTGAAAATGTCAGACAACGGTATACGGAAAATTCTCATCTTTCAATATTCCTCAGCGGAAATATTACCGGTGAAAGCTGGTATAAAGAAGCTCAGAAGGTATCATTTTTTGACATGAAAAACCACCTCTTCAATGTGCTTCACAAAGCGGGCATCGACACTCAGAATCTAAAAGAGGTGCCAACAGAGCAACCCTGGTTTGCTGAAGGTATTGATGTGAAAATCAAAAAGAAGACTATTGCCACACTTGGAAAACTGGCGAAGAAATACCAAAAACAGTTTGACATTAATCAGGCAGTTTTTTATGCTGAAATTGACTGGGATCTTCTGATGAATGCCATTCCAAAGTCAGATACAACCATGACAGCAGTGCCAAAGTTCCCGGAAGTACGTCGTGACCTTGCATTGTTAGTAGATAAATCCGTATCTTTCAGAGATATAACAAACGTGGTTAAACAAAATGGCGGTGCACTGGTTAAAGATGTGAACCTGTTTGATGTGTATGAAGGAGATAAGCTGGAAGCAGGAAAGAAATCCTATGCTATCAGTGTGATGCTGCAGGATCCCGAGAAGACACTTACAGACAAGCTTATCGACAAAACCATGAATAAACTTATTGGCGCCTTTGAGCAAAAAATTGGCGCTGCGATTCGATAAAATTATGTCCAATGATTGATATTCAATCAATAAAACAACGTTTTGGTATCATCGGTAATTCGGAGTTACTCAACCGTGCAATTGATACAGCACGCCAGGTAGCGGCCACAGATCTTACCGTACTTATTACCGGTGAGAGCGGAGTGGGTAAAGAATCTTTTCCAAAGATTATACATTCCATGAGCGCACGGAAGCACGGCAGTTATATTGCTGTGAACTGTGGTGCCATCCCTGAAGGAACCATTGATTCGGAACTCTTCGGCCATGAGAAAGGCGCATTTACAGGCGCTCATGAGGCTAGAAAAGGTTATTTTGAAGTCGCAAACAACGGAACCATATTCCTTGATGAAGTGGCAGAATTGCCTGTTTCCACACAGGTAAGGCTTTTGCGTGTACTTGAAAGCGGCGAATTTATGCGTGTTGGCTCCTCAAAAGTGATAAAAACCGACGTGAGAGTTGTAGCAGCAACAAATGTGGATATCCCTGAAGCCATCAGAAAAGGAAAATTCAGGCAGGATCTCTATTACCGGCTTAATACCGTACCAATTTATATTCCTCCACTGAGAGAGCGTAAGGATGACATCTATATGCTTTTCAGAAAGTTTGCATCTGACTTTGCTGCCAAATATCACATGCCTGTGCTGCAACTCAGCGGCGAAGCAAGAAGGATGATGGAATCCTTTTCATGGGACGGAAACATAAGACAGCTTAAGAACATCACGGAGCAGATCTCTATCATTGAGCAGGACAGAGAGATTTCTGCGGAGACCCTGAGAAGGTATCTTCCAAAGAACAACTCTACCCTTCCGATTCTTTATGGTCAGGATAATAAAACCGCCAATGAGTTCACCGAAAGAGAACTTTTGTATAAAGTACTTTTTGAAATGCGCCGCGACATTACCGAACTAAAAAAGATTCTCAATGAAGTAATGACAGGCGACCATACACAGGTGGAGGATCTGCACCAGTCGCAACAGCAGTTTCTGTCGAATATTGATGATGACAGCGTATTTGACACACATCAGCACACCTTTGAGATATCCAAACCTGCCCGAAAGCAGGATGATGATGAAGAGTTTGACGGTGCCGAGGTTCTGGAAGAGAATCTTTCACTACAGAAGCGCGAGATAGACCTTATAAAGAGAGCACTGGAAAAGCATCACGGTAAGCGTAAAGCCGCAGCAGAGGAGCTTGGAATCTCCGAGAGGACCCTTTACCGCAAGATTAAAGAGTACGACATTAATTAACAGATTTTCATAACCGGTATTTATTTCTTTCACAGAATATTGTTGCCGGCACGATCGTTTTAATAATTATGAGAAAAAGCATCTTACATACCGCTTTGATTCTGGTCATCATGTTTTCCATGACCGGATGTGGTATATACAGTTTTACCGGTGCTTCACTGGCTCCGGAGATTAAATCGATCAACATCAGCTATTTTGATAATAAAGCCCGGCTTGTGCAGCCACAGCTTAGTCAGGTATTCACTGACGCGCTGAAAGATCGCTTTGTCAGCCAGACAAGCCTGGATCTTACCAACGACTTTGCGGACCTCTACCTGGAAGGCTATATTTCTGATTATAAGATTGCACCTATTGCTATTCAGGCAGGAGAGAGTGCAGCTATGAACAGACTCACTATTACTGTTAAAGTAAAGTTTACCAATGAGATAGAACCTATTCAGAATTTTGAACAGAATTTTTCTGCTTATGAAGATTTTTCGCGTGATGACGACCTTTCATCGGTGGAAGGAACCCTTATAGAGCAAATTTCGGAATATCTGGTGGATGATATCTTCAATAAGGCAGTAGTAAACTGGTAACCCTGATATGGAAAATCACTTTATAGAAAATATCCAGTATCCCGGACAGGTAAACACAGATTACCCGGATTCGCTCATTGAAGAGTACCCGTGGTATGCCGGAGGATATCTTCTGAAAGCCCACTTTCTCTATCACACAAAAAGTAATTTGCTGGAAGAGAGCCTGCCGGAAATAGCACTTCATCTTCCCGACAGACTAAAACTCAGGGCAATATATGCTCCGGAGAGCAAACAGGAATTATTGTCAGATTCCGATTCAGTAAATCCAGAGAAAAAAAGTTCAGAAAGGCATAACCAGGAAGACAAAAAAACGAAATCAGAGGCTTTTGCAGGTTCTATTAGTCAGGAAGTTACAAGGCTCATCATCAGAAATTCGGACTTCAAGCCTCTTGATATTTACGACCCTCTGTCTGATATTCCGGAGCAGAAAAAAGATACGAATACAGCAGCTGACATAACGCACAAGGAGCAGCAAAAAATTATCGACAAATTTATTGAAGAGCAGCCATCTATCAGCAGAAACAGGGCTTCGGTCCCGTTTTTCAATCCTGATGAACAGGCACGGCATTCAAATCGTGAGCCGGAGGATCTTATTAGTGAGACTTTAGCTAAAATATACTACCAACAAGGTAATATTCAGAAGGCTATAAAAATTTATAAGCAGCTGGGTTTGAAATTCCCGAAAAAAAGCACTTACTTTGCAGCCCAAATTGAGAAAATTATAAACGAGAGTAACCAATAAACGAATTACAATGGGAGCATATATTTTAATCTCCGTATTAATTCTTGTCGCTGCAGTACTAATGATTTTAGTAGTGCTGGTACAGAATTCTAAAGGTGGCGGACTAGCAGCGAACTTTACCGGCGGCAACCAGATAATGGGTGTGCGCAGAACAACAGATTTCCTTGAAAAGGCAACATGGACCCTGGCAATAGCCATTTTCCTGCTTAGCCTGATCTCTGTGATTGTAATCCCTAAAGGAACTACAACAGATGCAGGAACAGTAGATACTGAGCTTCGTGAAATTATTGATAATGGTGGCACCGACGCTGCACCTATTAATCCAGAAGATTATCAGATGCCTCCGCAGGAATAATTTTTCCTTTAATGATATTAAAATGTCAGAATGTCACTTCATTCTGACATTTTTTTTTGCTTTCCACTTTGGCACAAATTGTGACAGGTGCAGGACGGATTTTTGTTAATGATTAATAAACAACATACAATAATTAATAATTAAATGTTTTAATATAAAACCTAAACAAATGGCAGACTTAAACATTAAACCATTGGCAGACAGGGTTCTGGTTGAACCTGCTGCAGCTGAACAGAAAACCGCCGGCGGTATTATTATCCCCGACACAGCAAAGGAAAAACCCCAAAAAGGTGTTATCGTCGCTGTTGGTCCCGGAAAAAAGGATGAACCAATGACAGTTAAAGTTGGCGATAATGTACTTTATGGTAAGTATGCAGGTACTGAACTCTCCCTCGAAGGGAAAGATTATCTCATTATGCGTGAATCAGATATCGTAGCAATTATCTAATTGTGTCATTAAAAGGTTAAACCACAAACAAAATTATCATGGCAAAAGAAATTATTTTTAATATCGATGCGCGCGACAAACTTAAAAATGGTGTTGACGCGCTGTCAAATGCTGTAAAAGTAACCCTCGGCCCCAAAGGTCGTAATGTAGTTCTCGAAAAATCATTCGGTGCACCACAGGTAACCAAAGATGGTGTTACCGTGGCAAAAGAGATCGAACTCGAAGATAAGTTTGAAAATATGGGCGCTCAGATGGTGAAGGAAGTAGCTTCCAAAACCAATGATATCGCCGGTGATGGTACCACAACTGCAACTGTTCTTGCCCAGGCAATAGTTAACACAGGCCTCAAAAACGTTACTGCAGGTGCTAATCCAATGGACCTCAAACGCGGTATCGAGAAAGCTGTTAAAGCCATTATCGATGATCTCAACCAGCAAAAACGTGAAATCGGTGATGATAATGACCGTATCAAGCAGGTGGCAACAGTTTCAGCAAATAATGACCCTGCTATTGGGGATCTTATTGCCGAGGCTATGCTCAAAGTTAAGCAGGAAGGTGTTATTACCATCGAAGAAGCTAAAGGTATTGAAACTTACGTGGATATCGTAGAAGGTATGCAGTTCGACAGAGGATATATCTCTCCTTATTTCGTAACTGATACCGAGAAAATGGAAGCTGTTTTTGAGAATCCGCTGATTCTTATCTACGACAAGAAGATTGCCGTAATGAAAGACCTTCTTCCTGTACTGGAAAAAGCAGCTCAGACTGGCCGCCCGCTGCTTATCATCTCCGAAGATGTTGAGAGTGAGGCACTGGCAACACTCGTGGTAAACAAAATCCGTGGTGCACTTAAAGTGGCAGCTGTGAAAGCTCCCGGCTTCGGCGACCGCAGAAAAGAGATGCTCGAGGATATTGCTGTTCTTACCGGTGGTGTGGTAATCTCGGAAGAAAAAGGTTACAAACTTGAAGATGCTGACCTGGCATTCCTGGGTTCTGCTGAAAAAGTAACCATCGACAAAGAGAATACTACCATTGTAAGTGGTAAAGGTGCAAAAGAGAATATCGATGCACGCGTGTCACAGATTAAAAAGCAAATCGAAACAACTACTTCCGATTACGATCGTGAAAAACTTCAGGAACGTCTTGCCAAGCTGGCAGGAGGAGTAGCTGTAATCTATGTTGGTGCAGCAAGTGAAGTAGAGATGAAAGAGAAAAAAGATCGTTTTGACGATGCACTGAATGCCACTCGCGCAGCTACAGAAGAGGGTATCATCCCCGGTGGTGGTGTTGCTTTTATCCGTGCCATTGATAAACTTGACGGCATCAAAGGCGACAATGCAGATGAAGATACAGGTATCGGCATCATCCGCAGAGCTCTTGAAGAGCCTATGCGCCAGATTGTTACCAATGCAGGTCTTGAAGGTTCCGTAATCGTGCAAAAAGTACGTGAAGGAAAAGATGACTTTGGTTTCAATGCCCGTACTGAGACATACGAAAACCTTTATGAAACAGGTGTTATCGATCCTGTAAAAGTTACCCGCGTAGCGCTTGAAAACGCTGCATCTATCGCAGGTATGATTCTCACTACAGAGTGTGCAATTACAGAAATTAAAGAAGACAATCCAATGCCTCCAATGGGCGGCGGAATGCCGGGCGGAATGCCGGGAATGATGTAATATCGGCGCAGTCCCGCGGGCCTGCATTCTATATAAAAAACCAAAAGCGCTTCATAATGGGGCGCTTTTTTTTGTGGGCTCGACTCCGCTCGCCCACCAAAACTCCGCTCGCCCACCAAAACTCCGCTCGCCCACCAAAACCCCGCTCGCCCACCAAAAGGTGCCTGAGCGAAGCCGAAGGCACTAACGACTCCGCTCGCTGAGCAGATTTTTTTTATTTTTGCCAAAAATCACCCTTATGAAAAATATAACGCTGCTTGTTCTCGCTCTTATACTCTGCTCATTCACATCTTTGGCTCAGATGCCCGTTGATGAAGAAACAGGTAAACTACAATATCAGGAGGTTGTGCAGGAGAGTGGTACACAGCAGGAGTTTTTCACACGTGCCGTGGCCTGGGTGAACAAAAACTATAAGAACCCCGCTTCCGTGACCAGTCTTCGAGATCCGCATACAGGCGTTATTGAGGGAAATCATCGCCTGCGCCTTCAATTCCATAATGAAGATGGAACCGTGCGCGACGGAGAGATGATTCTCTATAGCTTTAAAATTGAATTTAAGGATGGTCGTTATCGGTATACTTTCAACGATTTTGTGGTAAAAAAACAGTCGCGATTTGCTTTGGAACGCTGGACCGACAAGGATTCCCCCGATTACAGACCCGACAACATGTATGTACAGGAAAACATCCATGAACGCATCACAGAACTCATAAATTCCCTGAAGGAACAAATGGCACCTCCTCCTGAAGAGGTAGAAGATGAATGGTAGAATCATTTGCCTGGAGAGCCAGCGATTTATCGTGGCTCGGGGAATTTCAACGTATGGAGAGCCAGCGATTTATCGTGGCTCGGTGAGTGAAGTATTCTCCATTTTATATTAAGCCTTTTCCCGTTTCAGTCCAATGGCTTTAAGCATCCATGAAGGAAGTGGTTTTTCCGGGTTTCGCTTACGCAGATCAATATACCATCCCAGTTTTTTCATTACCGGAACTTTATGAGTTTCCACGAACTCTATTAATGCCCCGTCAGGATCTTCCACATAGGTAAAATGACCGGCAGCCTCGCCCATGTCGAAACTGTCGTTGCTATCACAAACAAACGGATGACCCAAAGCTTCACAGCGATTCTGCAATGCCTTCATCCCCTGAATATCAAAACAGACGTGGATGTAGCCTGCATCGCCCCACCAACGATTTTCAAAAATCTTCACCGGAGTATAATCAAATGCCTGTACAAGCTCAATAACTGAGGTTCCAAAAATTGGCGCAAAGGCTCCTTTTGGCGTTTCACTTCTGCTAAGCAGCACCCTGCGGACTTTATGCGCTCCACCCGGAAGAGCTGCAAAATCATCAAATACGCCTTCCGAATCATTCACAACAGTATCATATCCCAGTGCATCACCATAAAACTTAACAGAACGTTCCATGTCAGAAACTCCGATAATAAGTCCGTTAACACCACCAATATTCTTTTTCGGGTCATGAAAACGATAAGCATCTTCTTCAATCTGAAGGATATTGTCATTGAGGTCTTTAAGGAAAAAATGCTTCACTCCTGCCGGTGAAGTCATCACTTCCGATAGCAGGTCAGCACCTTTGTTTTTGAGTTCTTCATAAGCCTTTTGAGCATCCCCGGCTTTATATTTTGCCACATAGAGACCAAGGTCACCGAGCAGAATTTGTTTTTCAGGTTTCCTTTGCTCACGACCTTTGGGCTGCCATATTTCCAGACCGCCGCCGCCTCGCATATTCATTGCCAGAATCGCTCGTCGCTGTTGTGGTTTGCCTCCGGTATACGGAAGCATTAGCTCGGCAACACCTTCATCATCAAAAATACGGGCATCAAAACCAAGATATTTATTATACCATCCAAATGCCTCTGCAAGGTTCGGAATACCGATACCCACTTGTTGAATACCGCTTATGATTACTTTATTATCCATAATGTAAATTATTTTCTGTTAGGTCGGGCTCACCTTGCGAGCCATTTTATAATACAACGCCGGCAGGAATCTCCGGATATGCACTAACAGCAGCTCCTTTTTCCCAACCAGTAATTCATGCTTCTCTTTTTCAATGCCACGTACAATCTTTTTCGCACAAGTCTCCGGCGACATACCACCCTTCTGGTTATTATCCATCTCTCCACTTGCTGTACCGTCAGCAGTAACAGCATTTACCGAAATATTCGTAGTGATAAATCCGGGGTACACCAATGTAACCCTGATATTGTTTTGGTACTCCTCTGCATCCAGGCTTTCAAAAAATCCTTTCAGTGCATGCTTGGAAGCAGAATATGCCGAACGTAACGGAAATCCGAATTTTCCGACAATACTGCTTATTGCCACAATATGTCCTTTCTTATTATCAAGCATGTGTGGCAATACCAGCTTGGTAAGAAATACCGGTCCGAAGTAATTCAGGTCCATCACTTTTCTATCGATATCAATGGAAGCATCACGTGTAAGTGCACGCTGACTAATCCCGGCATTATTAATCAGAATATCGATTTTGCGGTTCAGGGATTTTACCTTTTCCCATGCTTCTGTAATTGACGACTCAGATGACATATCAACAGGAATCACAAAAAATTCGGCTGCAGAGCCATTTACCGTTGGGATATTCCGGCACTTTTCTGCTACTGCATTGAGTTTATCGATGTTCCGCGATGATAATATTACCGATGCACCCAGTTGTGCATAGCGCAATACCAGAGCCTCACCAATTCCGGAACTCGCTCCGGTAATCCATACAGTAGTATTGGAATAGTAATCCATGAACTTCAAAATTTGAATCTCCAAATTTCAGAAAATTAAATGATTAATGAAAGTACACCCCGATTCATGGATTATATTTCAAAATATTATATATAATTAAATATATTTCAGTATTTTTATCCTGTTATAAACAATCATAAATGAAAAATTTCTTAAAAGGGAACCTTATTGATTTGCATCAACGCCGTATTTACGGTGCAGAGGTGACATTTGAGAATGGGGTTATCACATCAATATCAGAGACTAACGAAAGCTATGACAAGTTTATAATGCCCGGTTTTACAGATGCGCACGTACATATTGAAAGCTCCATGGCCACACCTTCGTCATTCGGAAAGGCTGCCATTACCCATGGAACCATAGCCACACTTTCTGATCCGCACGAGATTGCAAATGTACTGGGAGTTGATGGAATAGAAGCCATGATCAGGGATGCAGAAAAAAGCCCGGTAAAAATCTTTTTTGGCGCCCCATCCTGTGTTCCGGCAACTCCTTTTGAAACCTCGGGAGCTGCCATAAACGCTGATGAAGTTGCTGCACTGATGAAACGTGACGACATCCTGTTTCTCAGCGAAATGATGAACTATCCGGGCGTCCTTAATGGTGATACCGAAGTGATGGCCAAAATTAAGGCTGCACAGGATAATAACAAGCCTGTGGATGGTCATGCACCAGGCCTTAATGGTGAATCCGCAGCAAAATACGCTGCTGCCGGAATCTCTACCGACCACGAGACCTATTCCATTGAAAATGCGCTGGATAAAATTGAGGCAGGAATGTATATCCAGATTCGTGAAGGTTCTGCGGCAAAAAACTTTGATGAGCTAATACCCCTGATGCGAGAATACTCAGACATGTTGATGTTTTGCAGCGACGATCTGCATCCGGATGATCTGCTTCATGGCCATATTAACCTTTTGGTAAAAAAGGCATTATCGCTGGGATATGACTTCTTTGATGTGCTCACAGTTGCATGTGTAAATCCGGTCAATCATTACAAAATTCCTGTTGGATTATTGCGTGTTGGTGACCCGGCAGACTTTATCGTGGTTGACAATCCTGACCGCTTTACAGTTTTGGAAGCCTATTGTGAGGGTAAAAAAGTTTTCCCTTTCGGGGATGATGAAACTGCAGCAGATATTATCAAAGGAAATCGCTTTCATGCAAAGAAGATATCTTCCTCCGACCTGCAGGTAGAGGCTGTTGCAAAAAATCAAATACATGTTATTGGTGCTGAAGACGGAAGCCTTCTTACAAAAAAGCTGGTAATGACGCCCACAATAAATAATGGTTTTGTTGCTACTGATATATCCAAAGATATTTTAAAGATGGTTGTCCTCAACCGTTATGAAGAAGCACCACCGGCAGTGGCATTCATAAATGGTTTTGGGCTTAAAGAAGGAGCTATGGCCACCTCTGTAGCCCACGACAGCCATAACATCATAGCCATTGGCGTTGATGACCAGGATATTGCACTTGCAGTTAATACAATTGTAGATTCCAAAGGCGGGATTTGCACAGTAAAAGACAATAAAGTACTTAATCAACTGGAACTTCCTTTCGGCGGACTTATGTCGGACAAGGAGCTTAAAGAGATTGCCCTGGCATTCAAAAAAAATAATGACAATGCCAAAAATATGGGTTCTTCCTTTGAAAACCCTTTTATTACCGCATCTTTTATGTCTTTACTGGTTATTCCTTCCTTAAAATTAAGTGATAAAGGGCTGTTCGACAGTGAACAATTTAGCTTTTTATCGCTTTTTATAAGTGAATGATACAATTAATATATATAACTATGTGTATATAAAAATATATGTATCTTTGTGGTGTCCGGACAAAACATTCCTCTGACACACACAGATACGTGCATAGCTAAATGTTTTGTTAGTTATTAATTTTAAAAAAATGGATAAATTGATTTTAGACGTTGATAAACTTGAAGCAGCTGCGAGTAAACTCCGCGCTATGGCTCATCCTATGAGAATTGCAATTATTGAATTGCTTCAGGATGGAAAGACAATGAACGTGACAGAGATATACGAAGAGCTGAATCTGGAACAGGCTGCAGCCTCTCATCATCTTAACGTTCTGAAAAGTAAAAAGGTAGTTACCTCACACCGTGATGGTAAGAAAATCTTCTACTCCCTGCGTAATGATACTTTGACAGAAATCATTCACTGTATCAATAAATGTAACGCACTCGACTAGGGAGCTAAAACGAAATTGTTTGTAAAAGGCTGCCCGAAGAAATCCGGGTGGCCTTTTATTGTATTTCCCAGGATTCCTGCACAACCCAGTTGGCACGAATCTCAATCTCTTTATCGTATTTCAGCACCTGCTCAGGCTGAAGGTGATGCGTAATGCGTCCGCTACTCCACCTTCCGTTGTTATCCAGATCCATCAGAATTGACATACCGTATTTCCCGGGATTTAACTGACCGAAAGTTATCACTCCCGATTTACTCACCCTTTTTGAAGTTATTGGTTTACCTTTTGAATCGTTCAGATAGAGCACATAATTTCCCTGTTCTTCAGGTAAAATAATTTCAAACTCCAGATTCCCAAAAGCTTCCTCATTTGCGGAAGTAAATTTATACACCACAGAGTCGTTGGTATTTCCGTAAATATCAAAAAATGCGCTGTCGTAAAGCGTAATCAGGTATGAGGAGTCAGTCATAAAAGGATAATCAAGGCAAGCGGCAAGATTCATGGAATCACAAATCCGGAATTCCACATCCACACTATCCTGAGAACTTTTTAAAATAACAGTAGCCTGATTAATCCTGTCCATAGGATTTTCAGTGCGGATCTTAAATTTCCCGCCGGGTGCCAGCCTGGAACCCGGAAGAAGATTATGAGTAAGGAAACCTCCACGCTTTTTGGCTTTCAGATCCTCATCAATAAGGTTAATTCGCACAGTATCGAGCACTGTAGTGTCGTTAATCACAGCAATATTCATCACTCGTGCAGTGGTATCCTTTATCCACCAGCGCAGTGTGTCACCAAAAACACCCTTTCGTGATATATACTCCGGCAAAGGCAATGAGTCCACAGAAACAATCCTCAGGTCTTCGGCAGGATTATTAAAAACAAAATCAAGTACAAAATTATCAATGAGATTTACCGAAAGGAGCTTCAGCACTGTATCCGGCTCCGCATAGAGCTTCAATAGAATTTCCGGAACAGTATTAACTGAGGAATAAGGTATTGAGTCGGGCAAAGAATCGGGTCTGCTGCTTTCATATCCCGGGAAAATCAATGAATCCATAAATGCAATCCGCTCACCCGGTAGATCAAAATAGTAATTTGAATTGATGTCCTCAATGGCATAACACATATACACTGTATCCTTGAGTTGATCGAGCCGGAAAACCCCGTTTTCATCTGTGGAAGCAATATAATAAGGTGTAGAAGTCAAAAACATTGTATCACTACCCTTCTCATATAATACAACCCATGCATCTTCCACAGGATCACCGGTCTCAGCATCAACAACCTTTCCCTTCACCGAAAGGGAGTCAATATAATCACCTGTAGAAAAGACATACCGGAAAGCGGTGTAAGCATTGCTCTCATTAAGGTCAGCAATAGCATCACCAAAAAACAGCGTATAAGTGGTGGCCTCCCTGAGTGTATCTTTAATTTTAATAAAGACAGATTTTCCGCGTAGCATCACTTCAGGGTTCTCCTTCATTGGCGGTGAAATCACCATCTGCTCACGAAGATTTTTCAGCTGTAAATACTCATCAAAGTGCACCTTGATCGTCTTTTCACTGAAATTTGTAACACCAAATACGGGCTCAATGGCAAGTAATTTTGGAGGTGTTTTATCTTTTGGCCCGCCGGAAGGAGGTTTTTCACTGGCACACATTGTTGCCAGGGCCAAAACCATCACCGCAAGGAAACCAACTATAAACCGACTTCTGTTCATAAATGCAAATATACTTACATCAAAAGGATAAATTGCAATTTCCCAACATTCAGGGGAAAAAACCGTTTATCTTTAATAACATTGAAAATCACACTATGGTATACAGAGCAGGATACATTTTAGCATTTATGGTGATTTTTCTTGTGCCGGTACAATTATGTGCACAAATATCACCTGATAATGAGCTATTCATAAAACATATTTCCGATAAAACTCATCCGGAGAAGCTATTTCACAGGGCAGTTACACCGGATCTGAATATTATCCATACCACGATGGACTATACACTGGATCCGAATGTATATGCCATTTCCGGAAGTGTTACACACCAATTTCTTGTCAGCCGTGAAATGCAGGCTATAACATTACGACTGGCACAGGAACTCTCGCCCTCTTCGGTAACTTCCTCATCAGGAGGAGTTACTGTAAACCATTCGGGATATGAACTTGAGCTCACCTTTGCGCAGGAACTGCAGCCCGGAACACAGTATGATGTCACTATCAATTATTCCGGCACTCCACCGGATAACGGGTATTTCCTTCAGGCGGTTGAAAACGGTATTCCTGTGCTTGCAACCTTTGCCGAGCCTTACGGTGCCGGTGACTGGTGGCCATGCAATCAGGGATTATCCGACAAAATTGACTCGCTGGACATCATCCTCACCATACCTCAGCAATATTCTGCCGGTGCCAACGGTTTGCTGATTTCCGACTTTGATAATGGCGACGCGACGCACACCATGCACTTTCAACACCGCTATCCTGTTGTAGATTATAACGTTGCTTTTGCAATATCGGATTATGTGGAATACCGCGATGAAGTAGTGCTCAACGACAAGACTTTTTATATTGAGAACCTGGCCTGGGAAGAAGATTTGTGGATAGCCCAAAACAATACGGTAAATCTTCCGCCGGTTTTTGAGATGCTAAGTGATTATTTTGGTGAGTATCCTTTTGCGGATGAAAAATACGGGCATATGCAGTGGCCGCGCGGTGGAGCCATGGAGCATCAAACCATGACGTCAACCTGCTGCTGGCATTATGAGTTACTGGTGCATGAGCTTGGGCATCAGTGGTTCGGAAACATGGTAACGCTAAATTCATGGCATGATATTTTTCTCAATGAAGGGTTTGCAACCTATGTCAGCGGACTGGCCTATGAGGCACTCTTCCCGGAAACGGAATACTGGGAAATCTGGAAAACCCAAAAGCGCGATCATATCATCACAGAACCGAATGGAAGTCTTTATGTAGAGGACACCACAGATATTGACCGGATTTTTGATGCGCGGCTCAGCTATAATAAAGGTGCCATGGTATTACATATGCTGCGAGGTGTTGTTGGTGATGAGAACTTTTTCCAGGGTGTTAACAACTACCTCTATCATCCCGACAACCTTTTCGGCTTTGCCTCAATGGAGACTTTCATAGAATCGATGGAGAGCGCTGCAGATACAACGCTGACAGAATTTTTTAACGACTGGTATTATGGTGAAGGTTATCCCACATACACTGTTCAATATACACCTGGATGTTCAGCATTATTTGCTGTTACGCTTCGTCAGACCACATCTCACAGCTCGGTGGATTTCTTTGAGATGCCTGTCTCACTGCACCTTATCAGCAGCTATGCAGATACTGTAATTACATTAAACAATACCGAAAACAACCAGTATTTCCTTATTCCGCTGGAGTTCTGTGTCGAAGAAGTTGAATTTGATCCTGAAATCAACCTGGTGGCCGGCCCTCCTACCTTTATTGCAGGGATTGCGGATAATGATATTAGCAGAAATGTTACCATTTCACCAAATCCAATGAAGGAGAATACATTAATTTCCTGGGATGAAACATCTTTCAACATGCTTAACATTTATGCTACAGATTCACGTCTTATTTATCATCAAAAGGTTGATCCACAGGCTCGGGAAGTACGTTTTACAGATGCACTACCGGGTAGTGGAATGTATATTTTTGAGCTTGTTGCAGATGAATTTTCAGTGAAGAAAAAGGTTATCATTAAGTAAAATATTGGTTATTAAGATATTAAAAAAATAAAATATTTTTCTCACAGATGTAATTTACCTTTTGCAAATCGTATATTTGCCATAGTAAACATTTTGTTCATGAATCGATAGGCACTGATGTACTGTTATTCCGGTGAGTCCTGAATCTCTTTACGCTTTCCAATCGGTACTCTTTTATTCACTTAATTTATTTTTTTTAATGAACATTTTTATTGCAAAGTTGAGTTCCAGAACAGACGATGATAGTCTGAGAACTCTGTTTGAACCATTTGGCGAGATTCGCAGCGCCAAAGTTATTATGGATCGTGAAACCGGATTTTCCAAAAAATTTGGTTTTGTTGAGATGGACAATGATGATGAAGCCAACATGGCCATCGAACAGTTAAACGAGACCGATTTTGAAGGAAGTACTATTGTTGTAAAGAAAGCGCGCCCCAAAGAAGACAACCGTGGCGGTGGCGGTGGCGGCGGCTATCGTCAGGGTGGCGGTGGATTCCGTGGTAACAACGACGGATTCCGCAGAAATGACGGTGGTGGCCACAGAGATGGCGGCAGAAGAAATGACGGTGGATATCGCAAAAACGACAACTATCGCCGCAACGATGATTATCGCGGCGGAAGGAATAAGTTTGACAACGATAACTCAGATTACTAGACCTTTTATATAAGGATATATTCAAGCCCGGAAGACAATTTCTTTCGGGCTTTTTTAATTTCAGAACGCGGTGTTGCAACGCATGGAGAGCCAGCGATTTATCGTGGCTCGGGGAATGTCAACACATGGAGAGCCAGCGATTTATCGTGGCTCGGGGAATATCAAGGCATGGAGAGCCAGCGATTTATCGTGGCTCGGGGAATATCAAGGCATGTAGAGCCTGCGATTTATCGTCGCTCGGGGAACTTCACTATATTTGTGCTTTCATTATGAAAGTCTGACCAAAACAACTATGAAAAAGCAAGTAATACTTTTGATACAATATGCTGTCATTATTGTAATCTCTTTCCTCCTTTACTCTTCGCTGTTTTATCCACTGCTAAATTCCGATGATGCAGTATCTATTCTCATGTTGCATAACTTCAGACTACCTGAAGATCTGTTTTTTTGGGGTCAGGACAGGGTTGGTTCAATAATTCCTCTTCTGGGACAAATTCCATATAAGCTTTTAGGTATTAACCACCTGTGGTCTGAGTCTATAATCCATTACCTGATACTTATAGCAGGTTTTTCGGCCTTTTCAACATTTCTGAACAGCAAAACATCAAAAATAATCTTTGCCGTACTCTGGTTTCTCCCCATCGATGCATTCCTCGGACTTACGCGATATTCTTTTGGAATTCAATATTCTTTTGTTGGAATTGGCTTATATTTCATAAAATTTGTGCATGAAAGTAAATCACTAAAAAAACGCGGGAAATACACTTTCCGGAGTCTTGCATTTCTGTCATTTCTTACTGCTGTATACAGCACAGAATCGGCAGTAGTAACCATCGCCATTATTATAGCAGTTTTTACATTTTATCATTATAGAAACAGTGAGAAAATCCGGAATGAGGCAATTCTTTTCACTTCAGCTTCTGTAATTCTCGGCTTATTTATCATTTATCTTCTGAAAAATGCTGCTACGGTTAGTCAGTATTACGAGTACAACCGTCAACTACTTAATACACCTGCTGAATTCATTGATGCTGTTTCAATCCTCTTCAACAAAGTTATTAGCTCCTTTTCCATTGATAACCACAATCCGTTTATTTTTATCTATGCCTGGCTATGTCTGATCCAGCTCATATCAGTTCCAATAATTGTGTTTTCAGGGAAAACCGGAAAGATTAAAGCATGGCAATGGTTTCTGATTTTTCTCCTCGACGGAATGGCTTTTCTGATAATAAATACTGTTTCACACTGGTCGTTGCTAAACGGTGTGGCGAGACGATACTTTGTCGGAGTTTATATCATGTTA
The DNA here is from genome assembly GCA_002869405.1 of Marinilabiliales bacterium. GTDB lineage: Bacteria > Bacteroidota > Bacteroidia > Bacteroidales > BM520 > BM520. Next base: position 15,909 of record PKSY01000036.1, on the reverse strand, counting down.
TGGCTTTCATATCTGATCTATTCGGAGCACATCATAAACAAAAAATTTAGAACCATAATTCAGATTATTGCCCTTGCAACTGTTTTGATTGGTGCCATAAGTATTCCATATGGATACAAATATGTTTTTCCTAAAAGGCTGACATCCAAAGCAAAAGTAGTAAGTGAATTTCAGCAGCTTGGGAAAATCGGCATTATCTCGGAATACTGGAATTCGTACGGTACTTCTTTTGTCGACCCGGATAACATTAAGGCTACTCCTCATGATGGATATGAAATCCGGAATCATGCGCTTTTAGACAGTGTACTGACACAAAAGAGAGTCTTCCTGATTAAAGATTTATGGCTTGATTCCTTTCCGGATAAAATATCACAATTCGGAAATCAGTTTGAAAAAGTTGGTAAGGAATTACATATTGGCGACTGCTATGTATGTGAATATCAACTTTCAAGACTTGATACCGTACTCAATATCTATAATCTTGGTATTAATGAGAAACTCACCGGCAATTACGAAGAGAATACTATTCTTGCCCGTAAAGATGATGCGGATATTATCTATAAACATATTGTTTCAGGACCATACCTATCGTTGAATCCGGGTGAATACACTGTACATTTTCACCTCATGAGTGGTCCGGGAGAGATCAACAAATCTGTTGGTGTTATGGATATTGTTTCAGATTATGGCAACAACACCATTGCATCGAAAAAGATAGATCCCGGTATCAATAGTCTTAATGAGATTCAGGAAAAGACCACATTGTCCTTTTCTCTGGAGGAGAAAACAGAAAACGTAGAATTCAGAATTTATTATTACGGAGAAGCCGATCTGACATTCAGCCACATCAGCATCAAGCAGGTTAAATCAACGCCTTGCCTGTCATCTCCTCAGGTTGCTCAACGCCCATAATTTTGAGAAGTGTGGGCGCAACATCTGCAAGAATTCCCTGCCCGATTCTGTCATAATCCTCAGTAACAAGAATTACGGGAACCGGGTTTGTGGTATGTGCAGTATTTGGTGAACCGTCTTCATTTACGGCAAAGTCAGCATTACCATGATCTGCAATTATCATCACATCATAGCCATTGGCAACAGCTGCCTCAACAACTTCTCCGGCGCACTGGTCAACAGTCTTTACAGCCTTCTCAATTGCAGGGTATATTCCTGTATGGCCAACCATATCACCATTGGCAAAGTTCAGCACGGCAAGGTCGATACTCTTCTCATTAAGCTCTTTTACGATGGCATCCTTAACGGGAAAAGCGCTCATCTCCGGCTGCAGGTCGTAAGTCGCAACCTTTGGTGAAGGAACAAGGATACGTTTTTCACCTTCAAATTCCTTCTCACGCCCTCCGCTAAAGAAAAAGGTTACATGCGCATACTTCTCGGTTTCTGCAATACGAAGTTGTTTAAATCCTGCCTCAGCAACAACTTCACCGATAGTTCTTTTCACATTTTCTTTATCATAAACGATGTTCACACCTTTAAAGCTGTCATCGTAGCGAGTCATGGTGAGATAGTGCAAAGGAATTGCATGCATCCCGAATTCGGGCATATCCTGCTGTGTCAGGGTGATGGTAATCTGACGCAGGCGGTCGGTACGGAAGTTGAAACAGAGGACCACATCACCCTCTTCAATCTTTGCAACCGGCTTGTTATTATCATCCACCACAACCACAGGTTTGATAAACTCGTCAGTGAGTCCGGCATCATAAGAATCTTTTATCGCCTGTACAACAGAAGAGACATATTTACCCTTACCGTTTACCAAAGCATCATAACCCTCTTTGATGCGTTCCCAACGCTTATCGCGATCCATGGTATAATAGCGACCTGAGAGCGTTGCAATCTTTCCGTTGGATGTCTCCAGATGCTTCTCCAGATTCTCCACGTATCCGAGTCCCGACTGAGGGTCTGTATCACGGCCGTCGGTAAGCGCATGGATAAAAACCTTTTCAAGTCCGTAATCTTTGGTGATATCACACAACTTATAGAGGTGAGTATCCATGGAGTGCACTCCGCCATCGGATACAAGACCGAGGAAATGCACCTGTTTATCATTATCTGCAGCATACTGAAAGGCCTCTTTGAGCACAGGGTTATCAGCAATTGAGTTATCCTCACATGCGCGGTTTATCTTCACAAGGTCCTGATATACAACTCTTCCGGCACCAATATTCAGGTGACCCACCTCGGAGTTTCCCATCTGTCCATCGGGAAGACCCACATTTTCGCCACTGGTAAAAAGGGTATTATGTGGATACTTTGCTTTCAGGGCATCTATATTTGGAGTAGGAGTATTAGCAATCACATCCGACTTACTTCCATTGCCCTCTCCCCAACCATCGAGGATCATTAACAGGGCTCTTCTTTTTAATTCACTCATAACTTATGATTTATGAAACAAACATCCGGTACCGGTCTTTGTTCGTTTACGTTGTTGAGAATCATTTTAAATAACTACCAAAGCGCAAAAGTAACAAAGTAGAGGATATTTCACAGCCTTTTAACAAACAAATAATATGATACTAATGAGGCAGGAATTCAGGTGATGGCGACAGGCATTTCATTTGAGATTGTATCTTTGTAAAAAATCATCAGATGGAAAAGCTACTCACACTCAATAACGGCAATATAGGATACAAAACTGAAGGCTCCGGGCCGTGCATTGTTTTGCTTCACGGATTTCTGGAATCTTCAGACACATGGGGAGGTTTCTCACAAAAGCTGTCAGAATACTATACGGTTATCAGTCCCGATCTTCCGGGTCACGGTTCGAGCAGTGTCTTTGGCTTTGATCACCCAATGGAGTTTATGGCCTCTGCCGTAAAGGCAATTCTCGATGCGGAGAATATTGACAGCGCTGTAGTTTGCGGGCACAGCATGGGCGGATATGTATCGCTGGCATTTGCGAAAGCGTATCCCGGAGTTATGAAAGGACTGATACTGTTTCATTCACATGCTTCTGCCGACAGTGAAGAGGTAAAGGAGAACAGGCTTCGCACAGTGAAAGTTGTTGAGGAGAACAAGCTTGGGTTTATCACCTCGTTTGTGCCATCACTCTTTTCCCCGGCCAACACTGCCCGGCTGGAAGGTGAGATAACAAGGCTTCAGGAAGAGAGCAAAAAGACAACTACCGAAGGGGTTACTGCTGCACTTCTGGGAATGCGCAGCCGAAAATCATCGCTGGGATTACTGACTACCGCGCAATATCCGGTACTTTTTATTTCCGGAAAACAGGATTCCCGCATACCACTTGATAAGGCGCTTTCGCAGATGGTTCTTCCACCCCACTCTGAAGCATTGATACTTGACAACACCGGACATATGGGGTTTATCGAGCAACCGCAAAAAACAGTGTCTGCTGTCATAGGATTTACAAAAAGATGCTTTCTGCACACCTAAAAAAATAATTTTCCGTTAATTCAATACAGGCAGTATTTTATGGATCAGGAAAAAACACAAAAGCCAAATCGCATCAAAAAAATTCTTCGCATAACGGGAATTATTGCGGGAGTTATAGTGGCTTTTTTTCTGGCTGCTTTTGCCGGCCTTCTGATCTATGTTGATGCCAATGATGATCAGATCAAGGAAGTCATTATAAACCAGCTGAACAGTCATCTGGATGCGGATATAACAATTACTGCTGCTGACATTGAAGTTGCAAAACACTTTCCCGACCTGAGTGTCCGGCTTTCCGGCACAACAATTTCTCCGTCGGGATATGCTCCGGGATTGCCGGCATTTGCTCGTGCAGGAACCTTCTACATCAGAATCGACCTTTGGTCGGTGTTAAGAAAAGAGTATATCATAAAATCCTTTGTACTTGAAGATACAGATGTGGTTGTTTATCGTTCAGAATCTGGCAAGACCAACTATGGTTTCCTGATTCCTGAAGATAGTTCAGGGAACACGGAATCAGCACTGCCGCAAATTTCTGTGCCCTCATTACAGCTCAAAAACGTCGGATTCCGGTATATTGATAACCGCGATGCACTGGAATTCTCCGGGCATATCCGGGCATCAAATCTCAGTCTTAAAGTCAGGGATTCTGTAGTATCAATAAATTTGGAAATCACTGCAAAGGCAGATGTCCCCGGGATTTCGCTTCCGGGAGAATACACATCACTGCTTCTGGAAGCCGGTTATTATCCGGCAGATTCCATGATTGCCATTTCCGGAGGTCGTATTGCCATAGATGATATGATTCTTTATCTCTCATCGGAGACTATTTCACTCTCTGCAGGAAAAGGCTACAATCTTAATGTTGAAGCCCGGGATCTGGATTTCAGAAAGGCAATAGCTCTGGTACCGGGCCAATCGGAGAAGATAGCCCTGGAGTATAATCCTTACGGAAAAATCTCATTCACAGGTACTATAAAAGGAGCTGATCTCTACTCCGGGATTCCGGAAGTTGCTCTTACCGCGGAGCTGAAAGTTGATACCCTCTGCCCCATGGGTCGTGATTTGTTATTACATGATATGACGGCAACCCTTGAAACCGGGTATTTCCCTGATAACCCTGCAGGATTTTATTTAAAGCTCACAAACCTGAAAACGCAGGCTCAAAAAAATACCAGCCTTGAAGGGTGGATTGTTGTAAGGAATCTGGAGCAGCAGTTTATAAACTCCTCTCTTCAGGGCACATTGGATTTCTCTGATTTCGCTTTCCTTCTGCCCGACAACAGCATTGCAGAAGGTATTACAACTATGGAGCTCAAATATAAAGGCAGAATCAGCGGCCTTCGGAAGGATTTCATTAAAGAACTGGAAACATCAGAAAGTAATCTGAAGGTAGACTTCCGCAACGGGCGAATTGAAATTCCGGGGAAAGAAGCACCACTGTTTATCCCGGCAATAAAGGCTGACATAAACCCTGAGAAAGCAATCATCACAGCTCTCTCTCTAAAAACGGGGAATTCTGATATTCAGCTTTCAGGCCATATCGACAAAATTCTGAACATGCTGGACAAGAAAAATGCTTCCGGAAATCTTGTGATACGTTCTTCATGCCTCGACCTGGATCAGATAATGTCTCTTTGGGGTAACAAAGATGAAAATACAGCAGAAAAAAGTGGGTTTATGTTACCTGAGCTGAATACGAACCTTGATCTCACTGTTGATAAGCTGATATATTCACGAAACACGCTCACAGATATCAGAGTTCAGGCACACTCGACAGAAGAGGAACTCTGCATTGAAAACCTTCGCCTGTGGGGTTGTGAAGGACAGTTAACGGCACAGGGCAGTCTGTATGATTACACCGCAAAAGCGCCCCGTATGAATGCCACCATAAATGGTAAAGGAGTGGCAATTTCAGAAGTCTTCAAAATGTTTCATGACTTTGGTTCGGAGAGTCTTACACATAACAACATCAGCGGATCACTGACAACAGAAATATATCTTTCAACCACTTTCACAGAAGACTTTCATCCTGTGATGGAGACTTTCACTGCAGATGCAAATCTGTTAATTTCCGATGGAGCGTTATCTGATTTCGGACCATTGACAGAATTCTCCGGTTTTCTGGGCCTTGATGACCTTTCAGATATACGTTTCGAAACGCTGGAAAACCAAATCTTTGTAAAAGAAAACACCCTCTATATTCCCGGCATGGAGATAAAGAACAATAAGTTGGATCTTTACATGGAAGGTCGTCAGAGTTTTGAAGGTGAGATGGAGTATCATATTGATCTTGCGTTGGCAGAGCTCCTGAGCGGTAAATATCATGAAAGAAACCGCGACGGGGAGTTTGGTGTGGTGCAGGATGATAATAGAAAAGGAACGCGGCTCTTTGTGAAAGTATCAGGAACTACTGAAGAGCCAAAATTCAAATACGATACCCCGAGAGCCAGAAAACGCATTGGTGAAGAACTCAGGGCTGAAAAAGAAGAACTCAGAAAACTTATTCCCGCTGATGATGATTCTGCAAAAGTGCCGGAATCACGCGAAAATTTCGAGATTTTGTGGGAAGACACCAACAAAATAACAAAAGATTCCATACCGGCTCCAAAAAAGAAGAAAAAAGAGAAAAAATTTGAGATAGACTGGTAATCAATGCTTTCCGAAGAAATTTTGTTATACATTTGCAGCGAAAAATCAAAAATTCCATCTTAATGAACATTGATTCCCTGTACCGGGACCTGCTGAAAGCATGGTCGGATGAAAACCTCAATCGTATCTCAGCAAAGCTGATAAATCTGTATAAACAGAGAAAATATGAGCAGCTGAGAGGCATCGTTAACCGGATTTCAACACATGTTTCTATTGACGAAGCCAGAGATTCAAAATGTTTTTCGCGGTTAATCATGTTATATCATCCTGATAAAGGAAATATTTACCGTGATGAGATAAAGGCTTTATATAATGCAGGAAACCTTGAAAAACTGCTCACCTGGCGACACATTGAGCTTCTGGATGAAATGGATCTTCGTCCGGTATACAGCATGGATCCGGATATTGAGTTTACCCCGGAGTATACCTGGGATAACAGGCAGAGCAGCGGATACCGCATTTATGATCATGAAGATGACAACCATATTGATTTTAATGAATATTTTGATGTAGAGCCCAACGTTTTTAATGCCATAAAGCTTCGTGAATATGGCGATCTCTCCATTGAGTTGCCCTCCTATTATCTTGAAGATCTGGACGAGCTGGAACTTGCATATCAGGGGATTGAGATGCTCGATGGAATTGAATTCTGCAAAAACATGGTAATTCTCGACCTCTCACATAACGGGTTTAACGATATTGATCTTTTATGGGATTTGAAATTGCTGGAGGAGATATATTTATCGGAAAACAGCATTGAAGAGATAGGAACGCTAAGCAATTTGCAACACCTGAGGATTATCGATTTATCAGGAAATAACATCAATGATATCAGCCCTCTCTTTGAATTAGGGCAACTCACATTTGTCAATCTTTTGGGAAATCCAGTGGAGGAAGAACAGGTAAATATGCTTAAGAACCAGGGGGTAGTGGTGTTGTGGTAACACATTATTAGGTTCTAGCTAGAGTCTTATTGCCAACGACAACGAAAGACCGTTTAATCTGTATTGGTCCAGATAGAGCCATTGATAATTTAAAGCCGGAACAACATTAAAGCCTTTAACAGGTATTATTATTCCTGATGAAAATGACAATCCCGGGCAAGATGAAATTTCAGACAATAGTGCGTCAGACATTTCAGGTGCCGGTGTTGAGTATCCATCATATTTTTTAATCTTAAGTGATGCATTCCGGCTGCGGACACCAACCTGTCCGGTCATCTGCAGAAAAAAATTCTTCTTCGCATTAATCTCCGAAAAGTAACGGTACGACAACAAAAAATCATTTCTATGAAACGTGTATAAACACCCATCACCCGGAACAGGATGCTCATCTGAATTGCTCCTCAGGTAGCTCATACTGCGCTGAAAGCCAAGACCAAATTCATGAGCCGGGTTTATCATTTCCACAAAAAACAGCGTTCCGAAATTTTGAAAATATTGTCGGGATACTTCCGGCTCTGTTATATCTGATGATTGGTTAATTTGATAAAGCCCGGCACTGAAATACTTTTCCGGATGTAGCAGATGCTTATTTTTATTTGGAAAATCACATTTATAATTCCCGGGATTTAGTTTTGGTATTGAAAAAGACATACCTACATGCCATTCAGAATAATACTTCTCAGACCAATAGGGATTACTGTCATCAAAAACTTCGTAGAACATTAATCTTCCGGAGAGAAACACACTTGCCAAAGCTCTTTTACTATAAAAGGTCCGTTGTACAAACAGCGACAAACCATAATCAGCCCCTGCCTCCGTTTTTTCAAAATCCTTTTCAATTCGGAGGTTGAAATATTCATATGTCGTATAGCCCGTAAATTCATAAGAAAGATATCGTGTGCGCTCAAGGAAACTAACGTATATCTCCGGTCGGAATTCAAAGGAACAGGATCGCTTAGGCCCGAAATACACAGAAAAAACCGGAGCAGTATAAGCACCGAAAATCTGTTTAGTCCGGTCCATTATTCCGCTTGTATGCGTCATAACCGGATGATCCTCATATGTGGATTGTTTTCTCACGCCCATTGCCAATCCCAGTTTAAAACGGTTAAAGGTCTTTGATTTCAATATAATCTCAGCACCTCCATCAGGGATAATATTCATAAAAGAAAAACTTTCGATTTTGGATTGTAGATTAGAGACTCCTGTGTAGCATCGTATTTCAATGGCACTTTTTGTCAGAAGGGATGAATCATTATGTTGAAGATCATTCGAAAACCCAAAATTACAGGTATGCAGAATAATTAACAGAGATAAAAGGCGGCCTTTCATTGGGATTGATTTTGTGTAAAATTAAAAACAAACAATCATAATAACAACATTTAAAAGGTTTAATTTTTTTATATATTATCGGATAATTATATATAAATGCATTTCCTGTGTTATGAAATTGGGTGAATAAAAAGACACCGCGGTGACACTGCGTTCCTAATAAAAATACACAGCTTTTCTCCAGGTAAATGGGTTATAAGAATAAAGGCTGCCCAATGCAGGACAGCCTTTCAGTAATATAAAATACGGAGTAATTATTTTCTTCTGATCTCAGCAATATCATTTACCGCTGCAATGGCAATATCCACCTGCTCCTCGGTGTTGAAAGCCCCCAGGCTGAAACGTACAGTACCGTGAATATCCACAGTGTCGAGCTGAACGTGTACCAGTGGAGCACACTGTAAACCGGTACGGCAAGCGATATTGTAATCCACGTCGAGCATAGTACCTACGTCGCCGGCTTCCCAGCCCTCTACGTTAAAACTAAGCACCGCATTATGGTTTTCCGGTGAGGTGGCACAGTAGGTTTTAACTTCCGGAATTGCTTCAAGGCCATCGCGCAGTTTGAGCCAAAGCTTCATCTCTTTTTCGTGGAGTTTTTCCATTCCCTGCTCTGCGATCCACTTCTGCCCTGCGTATAAGCCTGCCACACCCATGATGTTGAGCGTACCACACTCCATGCGATAAGGATACTCATCGAGGTGAGTACGAACTGCTGAGCGAACACCGGTGCCGCCATAGCGGGTACCGCGGATCGGCACACCTTCCATAATATATGAACCACCGATTCCGGTAGGTCCCATGAGGCATTTATGTCCTGTAAATGCAAGAATATCAATATTCATAGCCTGCATATCAATAGGAATTGCCCCGGCAGTCTGACTGGCATCCACTGCCATGATAACGCCTTTTTCCTTACATATCTTTCCTACTTCACCAATAGGCTGAATGGTACCAATCACATTGGAGCAATGATTCATAATTACCATTTTTGTATTGGGACGGATAGCTTTTCTTACATCTTCGGGGTTGATATATCCACGTTCGTCGAAGCGGAGGTAATCAACCTCAATGACACCCTCTTTTTCGAGGTGGAATAATGGACGCAGCACTGAGTTATGTTCCAGGTTTGTAGTTATCACATGGTCGCCTTTTTCACAAACACCCATTATAATCATATTCAGGGAATCGGAAGCATTATAGCTAAAAGTGAGGCGGTTAGGGTCGCCATCACCATTAAAAAACTCCATGAGCATCTTGCGCGTCCCGTGCATCACCTCTTCGGTTTCAAGGGTCATGTCATATCCTGACCTTCCGGGGTTAACACCATTCTTCATATAGAAATTATGCATGAAGTCATATACTACCTGCGGCTTCGGGTAAGTGGTGGCCGCATTATCAAAATAGATAAGATTGCTCATAACGGGCTTTGATTTAATATTGGTTTATAGTAGAAGACAAATATAACCCGTTTGCGGTTCCAAAAAAAATGCAATTTGATTAATTGAATTTAACATCTGATCCGAGCCATGATGAATCGATGGTTCTCCTTGATCTATGCAGAGCCACGATGAATCGATGGCTCTCCATGGGTTGACATGCCCGAGCCACGATGAATCGATGGCTCTCCAAAATTCATATATGTTATCCACTGCGGAACACCGCGAAAACCCTGCGCTAATCCGCGTTCCTAATGAAATTCGTGAAATATCTGCTTATACCAACTCTTCCAGTGCATCCTTCAGAATAGGATACTTAAAAGTAAACCCGCAATCCAGTAATTTTTTCGGTACCACCGACTGCCCCTCCGTTAAAAGTATAGCACCTTTCCCATACAACAAGCGAAGCGCAAATCCCGGAACAGGGATAAGGTGCGGACGTTTAAGTTTCTTAGCCAGCATTCGTGTATATTCGGAGCTTTGTATTACTCCGGGACTGGCAACATTCACCGCCCCGTGAATACGGGCATTATGAATCGCAAAATCATATGCCCTGAGTACATCCTCAATATGCACCCATGGCATTGGTTGTTTTCCTGTGGCTATTTTCCCTCCAAGGCCTGCTTTAAAAATCTTCGTCATTCTCGCAAAAGCACCCTCTTTTTTGTCCAGAATTATCCCAAAACGGAAAAGTGCCACACGGCATTTCAAAACTGAACGCATCGCCTCTGCTTCCCAGGCTTTACATACTTTTCCCGTAAACCCCATGTCATAAACATATTCATCCTCACTATGAACTCCCTTTGTCTGATAAATTCCGACCGCCGAGGTGCTGACAAAGAGTGCCGGGGGGTTCTCTGCCTCAAGAATTGCATTGGAAAGATTCCGCGTAGTGTCTATCCTGCTGTTGTAAATAAGGTCTTTGCCTTTTCGGGTCCAGCGACGTATTAATGATGCTCCCGAAAGATGAATCACCACATCTGCACCATCAACCTTCTTGACAAGATCCTGATGAGCATGGAGCAAATCATTCCTCGTTAAAGAAATAACTTCATATCCCTTTTCCGTGAAGTATTTTTTAGCCCTTCCACCGACAAATCCATTCGTTCCGCTGATTGCAATTTTCATAAGATAAATATACGTTTTTGATTCTTCGTGGCGCAAACGATTGCTGTAATAAAACGACCGGAGTGTAAATATTGTTCAAACATCCTGTATTCCAGCGATAAACACTAAATCGGATTAGTAAAATATTTGGTTTTTTAAACATGGCGTGACAGATAAAAAGTTGTAAGTTTGCAGTCCGGAAATTTGCTAACTGTTTGATAACAAAAACTAAAAACATGAATGCCAAGAAGCAAGGTCCCGAAATTCTGAAGCATTTCCCGCCCGTAACTACGGCAGAATGGGAAGCAAAGATTGAGAAAGACCTGAAGGGGGCTGATTACGAGAAGAAGCTTGTATGGAAAACAATGGAAGGCTTTAATGTGCGCCCGTATTACCGCGCTGAAGACCTTCAGAATCTGGAGCATCTTGACAGTGCTCCCGGTGTATTCCCATTTACCCGTGGAGGTAAACCTGATAATAACTGGCTTGTACGTCAGGATATTACCGTGAAGGATGCAGCATCGGCCAATACTATTGCGCTGAATGTACTAATGCGTGGCGCTGACTCTGTTGGGTTTGTGCTCGAAACAAGTGGTATTGACAATGCATTTTTCAATACACTTCTTAAAGAAATTGACCTGACAGCTGCTGAGGTGAACTTCACCGGAAAATATGCTGCTGATGTTATTGAGCCCTTTATGGTTTGGGCTAAAGAAAATAATGCTGATACCTCCCGTGTATCTTTCCATGTGGATCCCCTGGGTTGCCTCAACCTCACCGGAGCTTTCGATGTGAACACAAAGGCGTATCTCGCATCTATTATTGAAAAAGCCAATGGTACAGCACAGTGTATCGCTGTTCATGGTGATAAAATCCATAATGCAGGAAGTACCATTATACAAGAGCTCGGAATGACCATGGCCATGGCTGTTGAGTATCTCGAATGGCTCACAGAAAATGGTGTTGAGGTGAAAGAGGCTGCTGCCAATATGCGCTTTGTATTCGCTGTGGGTTCCAATTACTTCATGGAGCTGGCTAAGATGCGCGCCGCAAGAACTCTGTGGGCTCAGATACTTATAGCATATGGTGTTGCTGAGGAAGAACAAACTCCAATGGTGATTCATGGCATTACTTCCGACTGGAACAAGACGGTATACGATCCTTATGTGAATATGCTCCGCACTACTACCGAAGCTATGTCAGGAGTCCTTGGTGGTGTTGATTCTTTCACCGTGAAACCTTTCGACGTCTCCTTCCGTGAACCCAATGAATTCTCTAATCGCATAGCACGTAACCAGCAACTCCTTCTCAAGGAAGAGAGCTATTTTGATAAAGTTGCGGATCCTGCTGCCGGTTCATATTATATCGAAAACCTTACTAACTCCATCATGGAGAACGCATGGAAAATTTTCCTCGGCATCCAGGAGAAGGACGGTTATCTCAAAGCTTTCCTTGGCGGAGATATTCAGGCAATGATTGCCGAGTCTGCACAAAAGCGTGATATGAATATCGCTACGCGTCGTGAAAATGTTTTGGGTACTAATCAGTTCCCGAATTTTGGTGAGATGATGGATGAGAATCTTCCTGAAGAAGTGCTGCAACCTAAAAATATGAAGGCTGAAAATGCTGTTGCTGAACCGCTGACAATGTATCGCGGATCAATGCCTTTTGAGGTTATGCGCAGCAAGTCTGATCGTTATGCCCGCAAAAACGGCCGTCGCCAGAAAGCATTTATGCTTACCATCGGTAACCTTGCCATGCGGAAAGCAAGAGCACAGTTCGCTTGTAACTTCTTTGCCTGTGCGGGTTATGACGTGGTTGACAATAACGGATTCACCAATGTTGAAGATGGTGTGAAGGCTGCCCTGGAAGCAAAATCTGATATCGTAGTGATATGCAGCTCTGATGAAGAATATGCCGGATTTGCTCCTCAGGCTGCTGAGTTATTAAAAAACAAAGCTGTTTTGGTGGTTGCAGGATACCCGAAAGCTATTCTCGAAGAACTTAATGAAAAGGGTGTTGAGCATTTTATCCATGTACGCACTAATGTGCTGGAATCGCTGAAATCCTTTCAAAAGTTAACAGGTATTGAATAAGAAATAAACTATGACTGAATATCAGGAAATAGGTGTTTTTTCCGAAGTTGACAAGCTGGAGGCCGTACTGGTGCATTCACCGGGTCCGGAGGTAGCGAATGTCACTCCTATGATCGCTCAAAAGGCACTATACAGTGACATTCTCAACTATAAAATTGCTTCCGAACAGCATGAGAGTATGTGTCAGGTGTTGGAGAAATTCACGAAAGTATATCAGATAAAAGATCTGCTTATCGATATCCTTCAGGATGATCAGGTGAAATATAAGCTGGTGTATAAAGTGTGTGAAAACGAAAATGTTTTCCACCTTAAAGATTATCTGTTGGAAATGAATCCGCAGATGTTGGCTACAGAGCTTATCGAGGGAGTATTAATACGCCGCGACTCACTGACCAATTATCTCTCGAAAGAGAAATATTCACTGGCTCCGCTGCACAACTTCTTCTACACCCGTGATGCCTCGGTAACTGTGGGAAACAGTATCCTCCCGTGTCATATGGCCAATAAAATCCGCGACCGTGAAGCACTGATTATGAGCGCAATATTCCGTTTTCATCCACACCTTGATACGGAACTGTTCGCCGGAAACTCAACCCTGGAATCCAAAGACGGACTCTATTACGAAGGTGGGGATATCCTTATTGCACGTAATGACATCATGCTTATTGGTCTGGGTCCCAGAACCACAAGTACCGGAATTGATTCTATTGTAAATACCATTAAAATGAGAAAGAATAAACCTTTCCATATCATTGTGCAGGAACTGCCCGAGAAACCGGAATCGTTTATACATCTTGATATGGCATTTACTTTTCTTGATCATGACAAAGTGATGACTTTTGATCCTGTGATTAAGGAGTCAAGCCGCTATGGTACCTATCATATACATATTGAAAATGGTGATGTGAAACGGATTCATGAAGTTGGAGGTCTTGTATCAGGGCTTAAAGACCTTGGTATGGAAGTGGAGCCGCTAAAGTGTGGCGGTGACAACGACCTCTCAATCTCGGAACGTGAGCAATGGCACAGCGGCACCAACTTCTTCGCAGTGGGTCCCGGACAGGTGATCGGCTACGGTCGCAACCAGTACACCATTGAAGAGATGAACAAACATGACTTCGAAGTCATTCATGCCAGGGAACTCCTTAGCGGAGAAAAAGAAGCACCAAAAGACGGTAAATTCGTTGTAACCATCGAAGGATCCGAACTTGCCCGTGGTGGCGGTGGTGCCCGGTGTATGACAATGCCTATAAAAAGATCTTATTTGTAATCAGAAAACCCATAATATCATGAAACCAGATTTCCACAAGGTCGATATTCATTCCAAAGGAGAAGCAAAAAAGCAATCCATGGAAAATACGTTACCTGAATGGATGACGCCGGAGCAGATTCCGGTAAAATCAATTTACACAAAGGACGACCTGGAAGGGATGGAGCACCTTAACTATGCTGCCGGACTTCCTCCGTACCTGCGCGGACCATACTCTGCAATGTATGTCATGCGCCCATGGACAATCCGACAGTACGCCGGATTCTCCACCGCAGAAGAGTCGAACGCATTCTACCGCCGTAACCTGGCAGCAGGTCAGAAAGGTCTTTCTATCGCCTTCGACCTTGCCACACACCGCGGCTATGACTCCGATCACCCCCGTGTGGTTGGTGACGTAGGTAAAGCCGGTGTAGCAGTGGATTCAATCCTCGACATGAAGATCCTCTTCGACCAGATTCCGCTCGATAAAATGTCCGTTTCCATGACTATGAACGGTGCCGTACTGCCAATTATGGCGTTCTACATCGTGTCAGGACTGGAGCAGGGCGTGAAACTTGAAGAGATGGCCGGAACAATCCAAAACGATATCCTCAAGGAGTTTATGGTGAGAAATACCTACGTATATCCTCCATTGCCATCCATGAAGATTATTGGTGATATCTTTGAATATACTTCGAAGAATATGCCTAAGTTCAACAGCATCAGTATCTCGGGATACCACATGCAGGAAGCCGGTGCAACGGCTGATATCGAGCTGGCATACACCCTTGCTGACGGTCTCGAATACCTCCGTACAGGTATCAATGCAGGTCTGGCAATCGATGACTTTGCACCACGCCTCTCTTTCTTCTGGGCTATCGGCATGAATCACTTCATGGAGATTGCCAAGATGAGGGCAGCACGAATGCTGTGGGCGCGGATTGTGAAGCAGTTCAACCCTAAAAATCCAAAATCGCTGGCACTGCGTACACACTCACAAACTTCAGGATGGTCGCTCACAGAGCAGGATCCATTCAACAACGTGGGACGTACTGCCATCGAAGCTATGGCTGCTGCACTGGGTCATACGCAGTCGCTACACACCAACGCACTTGATGAGGCCATCGCACTGCCAACAGACTTCTCGGCACGTATCGCGCGTAACACGCAGATTTACATCCAGCAGGAGACTGAGATCTGTCGTAGCGCCGATCCATGGGCAGGTTCTTACTATGTTGAAAAGCTGACACAGGAGATTGCCGATAAGGCCTGGGCACTCATCCAGGAAGTGGAAGAGCTTGGTGGAATGGCAAAAGCCATCGAAACTGGTGTGCCTAAGATGCGTATCGAAGAGGCCGCTGCAAGAAAGCAGGCTCGTATCGACTCAGGTGTCGACACCATCGTAGGTACCAACAAATACCGTCTTGAGAAAGAAGATCCGTTGGAAACTCTCGAGGTGGATAATACTGCTGTTCGTGAGGCACAGCTTCGTCGTTTGAATGAGCTCCGTGCCAACCGTAACGAAGAAGAGGTGCAGGCTGCTCTTAAAGCCATCACCAAAGCAGCAGAAACAGGAGAAGGTAACTTGCTGGAGCTTGCAGTAGATGCTGCTCAGAAGCGCGCCAGCCTCGGTGAAATCTCCGATGCTTGTGAAAATGTTTATGGAAGATATAAAGCTGTGATAC
>PKSY01000114.1 GCA_002869405.1 Marinilabiliales bacterium | reverse complement strand
GTTTGAGGCCACCAATCTGACATCATATGCTCCAAAAGAAGAATAACTTACAGGCGGAGGATTCTTTTCATTGCTTGTTTCAGGTATTCCACCTTCAAAGTACCAGTTCCACTCCTCCACCACTCCAGCTGAGCGGTCGGTAAAAGAAATTTCATTGCCAATAATTACAGCAGTATCAGCATAGAAAGAAGCAACCGGAATATCACTATTATAAAGACCTTCAAGAAATGCAGGGTTTATGCTCTGCGGATCCAGCCAAGGCATAAGCTGTTCTGATGCAAGGCTTCCGTTCTGATTCCAGGAGTAGCCGAATTTTCCGAAAAAATCCGGTTCATCGGGGCCTGTCCCGGGGCCGTAAAGCCCTTCTTCACATGCTGCCAGGCCACCAGTCAGCGTTCCTGTGATGTAACCATATGGATTAAATAGCGGAGCGCCAGACGACCCGCCTTCCGTTACACCATGACCATTTTCTGTATCACTCCATGTTACTTCCCAATGGGAGAAAACCCCACTTCCATTCCAGTCGGCTGTAGTTGCAGAATTATTAAATGTGCTGATTTTCTTCACATCCCCATCAGGGTGATGTATTGTAACTCCTGAGGCCGCGCCACTGACAGAACGATCCCAGCCACAAAAAAACGGATCATAAGAGAATGGCACATTATCGAGCAGCTCGACCAAATAAAAATCGGAACCGCTATCTCCTTCATCACCACCGGAGGCAATCAACCGACAGCCGGTCATCGTTTGCAGTTCAGGCTCAACAGCAATATCATCGCACCCTTCGAAGGCATAGTTAAAATAGAATACCCACTGGCTCAAATCATATTCTGATGCGCCATTGCCGCAATGGTCAGCTGTTAGTAAATACGGGTGATAATCATTGTTTGTATTATTTACGAGCGTTCCGGTACACCAGTATGCCTGTCCATTCTTGCGAAGTAAGATTCTGACAACGGATTTTTTCTGCATTTCCCATAAATCACCCTCACTGCAATTCACATTAATCTCACAACTTTCTGAACCGCCAAAACCTTTGTGATAGTTATGTATCACAGGCTTACTCATGACCAGGATTTCAGAAATATGCAGGTTCAACAGAGGAAATAAAGATGCGGAACCTCTGACTTCAATTATTATAGAATCACTGTTTACCGGAGGCAGATAGAAGTGACTGTCTGTGATATCTTTAAAATTATATGGCCCACGGACGTCATTCTTAGAAACATCAGAAATAAAAACATCTAATCCTTCAGGAATAAAAAAAATATCAAAAACCAAACCCACGGCCTTGGAATTAACAATAGTAATCCCGGTTTGCCATTTATTAAAACCCACTTTTTTATCAAGAATATTGTGTAAAAAAATATCAGAGGCATAAAAAACTCCTGCAGATAATGGTGTAGCGCCTTTCGAGTCAACCGATTCAATATGAGCACCATAATCAATACTCAGCCATTTATATGAATTCGTTAAACTATCTTCAGTCTGGCCATAAAGATTCCAAACCAACAAAAACAAAAGGGAAGACAGCAGCACTCTTTTCATACATAAGATTTAATTCAAAGGTAGGAAGATTCGTAACAACAGCAGAGGTTTATAGTCATAATATTTATCCTGTACCAACTTCTAAACATCAGTACAGCGGAATTAATTGTTACTTTTAGCATATGAAAAGAGATTTGTCACTATTATTGATAATTGTGATTACCATGAGCATGGGTCTTCTCATATCATGTTTTCCCGCTAAAAAAGCGAATGATGCAGGTCAGTTTGAGTTACCTTTTGATTTGCATAACAATCTGATCATATTAAAAGTATCCATAAACGGATCCTCGCCACTATCATTTATCCTTGATTCGGGAGTGAGTGACGTGATAATTACTGAACTCGGATATGGTGATTCTCTGGAATTGAATTATGCACGTCAAATAAAGGTAAAGGGCCTGGGAAAAGGAGAGCCTGTGGATGCCTACTTTAGCGTGCTGAATGAAATTAAATATGCAGGGCTTACATCATCAAATCAGAATATCAGAGTTTTGATGCAGGATGTTTTCAGTCTTAGCAAACGGATGGGGAGACCAATACATGGTATAATCGGATATTCCGTTTTTCAGAATTATATTGTTGAAATTCAGTACAGTAAGAAAAAAATCATCTTTCATGATCCTAAAAAATACAAGCCGCATTTTAAACGAAGGGGATTTACCTTACCACTTGAGGTAGAAAACACAAAACCATATATAATGGCCGCTGCAAATATTCTGGGAGACAGTCTTATTCCTGTAAAACTGTTTCTGGATACGGGCGCAAGTCATACACTATGGCTTGCAGAGGATTGCAAAAACAGCATATGTGTTCCGGAAGATGCTGTTGAAAAATATCTTGGTGCCGGTTTAAACGGAGATATAACAGGACATATGTCTGTGGTTAAGAAGCTAAAAATCGGAAAAATAGAGTTTAAGGGAATGATAACCTCATTTCCAGATAAAGAATCTGTTCAGCATTTATTTACTGTCAATAACCGTAATGGCAGTATTGGTGCGGAAATCTTAAGAAGGTTTAACATCACCTTTAATTATCAAGACAAGGAGATAACTTTTGTTCCAAATCTGAATTTACGAAATGAACTTTCAGTAAACAGATCGGGATTTGAAATTGAGATGCCGGCACCGGGATTCCCACTTTACACAGTTGCTTTTATTGAAGAGGGATCGCCATCGTGGGAAGCAGGGCTCAGGCAGGAAGACCAGATTCTTAAGGTAAATGGCAAAAACACCTTATTCATGGATTTTGAAGAGATAATAGGCACCTTATATCAGAAAGCAAACACAAAAATCAACCTCGAGATTCAGCGTGGTGAGGAGTACAAAGATATCCACTTCAAGCTTCAGGAGCCATTTACATTTCCGCCTCTACGCGTATCATCCAAAAGAGAGACCGGCAGTAATTAAAAAAGCTGCCCGAAAGAGTGCCGGACAGCTTTATGTTAGAAATATTTATAGCTATTTTACAATCTGAATCTGCTGTGTAATCACTTGTTTTTCTGATTCAATCTTTACGGAATAAATACCCACAGGAACATCAGAAATATCAATCTTCAAAATCTTTTCAGAAATTTCAGGCTTAATTGTCTCAATTATCTGTCCGTTAGGGGAAATAATTGTGATGGCAGAAATTTGTTCTTTCAAGTCAGAAATATCGAGTGTAAAAGTTCCGTCAGAAGGGTTTGGAAATATATTAATGGTATTGTTTAACTCTTCAATACCAACACCGCTGACATGGATATAATTCTGCATCACCAGTTGGTCGCTACCGAATTGATTGGAGACGTTAAGCGTCACATCGTAACTTCCGCTCTCATTCCAACTGATTCCCATAGGGTTCTGATCTGAAGATGATTCAGGAGTAGCACCGGAGAATGTCCATTCCCAGGCTGTGGGTTCATTCTCTGAGAGGTCGGAGAAGTCCACTGTTTCCCCTTCTGCGACATATTGAGCTGAAGCTTCGAAGGCTGCCTCAGGAGCTGTTCCAGCGTATATATAAGCTTCCTTTGTCTCTGTATCAGCATTATATAATCCTTCAACAGTAAGAGATACGGTATAGTGTCCCGGAGTAAAATACGTTACCTCAGGAACCTCCTGTTCATTCCACTCCTCAGGAAATCCACCTTCAAAATGCCAGTACCATGACTGAATATCGTCGCCGGTTGATTCATCAGAAAAGATCACAGGGTCGCCGATATGGACTTCCGTAATATTTGCAGAAAACTGTGCATCAGCAGGATTTACAACAGTGATAAAATCGACTTTTGTAGTATCTCCTGCACCGGTACTACCACTGACCTCAAGAGTAACATCGTACATACCCGGAGTTTCGTAACTGACCAATGGATTTTGTTGTGTGGATGTTGAAGGATTTCCACCCTCAAAGGTCCAGTTCCATGTATCAATTTCACCCTGTGTCACATCGGTAAACTGGATAGAACCACCCGGGAGTGTTTTAGCAGTATCAACAATGAAGTCGGGCTGTGGCGTTCCCAGTACAGTTATATAACCTACCTTTAACTCTGTATCACTACCATATTCATTGGTTACCGTAAGTTCAACATTGAATGTTCCTTCCTCATAATAGTTAATGATAGGAGGATTGGAATTATGGCTTTGAAAAGGGCTTCCACCCGGGAACTTCCATACCTGGCTGGTTGGGTCGCCGGTTGAAAGATTCTGGAAATCAACCTGTCCACCTACAGGAATAACAGTTACGTCAGAAGTAAATTCAGCTTCCGGTAAATCACCAACGATAATAAAATCTGTCTTTGTTTCTGTATCAGAGCCAAAAGTATTTGAGATGGTGAGAGTTACATCAAATGTACCATAGTTATTATAAGTCACTTCAGGATTTTGCTCATTTGAAGTTGCAGGGGTTCCACCTTCAAAAGTCCATTCCCAGTTTTCAGGGTTACCCATCGATTCATCAGAAAACTGAATTGTACCTCCGGGGTTGGTACCTTGCGGATCAGCGCTAAAATCAGCGATAGGATCATTTCCATCGGTTCCTGGCAGTACTTCTTCGCCTGTACTTGCAGGATCAAGCCAGTCTTTGAGTCGTAGTTCAGGAGTTGAGCCCATCTGATCCCATGAATAGCTGAATTTTCCATACCATACAGGAGAAGGGTTTTCGCATGAATTCGAAGCATAGCCGCCTGTTAAATCTCCAACAATAAGACCGTCGGAATTAAACAACGGACTTCCGGATGAACCACCCTGAACAATTGAGGTACCATTTGCTGTTGTTGCCCAGTTAAAAGTCCAGTGCGATTGTAATCCATTCCACCAGGTAGAAGTTTGCAGTGCCTGCGTATAGGTTGAGATCTTCTTAATATCGCCATTGGGATGGTGTATCCCAACGCCACCAACACTTCCTGTTCCAGATGCATCCCATCCATTCCAATAGGGTTCATAAGAGGTAGGAATTACCTGCTTTATCTCGATGAGATAAAAATCCGACCCATTATCGCCTGCAGACTCATCGGCAGCTCTTTTATAACAGCCGGTCATTGTTTGCGACTCAGGACCGCTGCTTCCACCACAGGTTGATGATTCATAGTTAAAATAAAATATCCATTGGTTTAAATCAGAAGCAGAGCAGCCTTCACCGCAATGGCCGGCAGTTAAAACATAAGGGGTGAGGTCCCAAGATGTATTGTTTACTAACGACCCTGTGCACCAACCATAATATCCGCCTGGCATTTTCATCCATTGACGCACAACACCTCTTTTCTGTAATTGCCAATCATCACCCTCCTGGCAGTTAATATTTATCATGCACCACCATGAAGGATCTTTTGACTGATCATCAGCAAATTGCTCCATTTCAACAAAACGATATCCATAAGCAACCTCAGAAATCTGTATGGATGGCAGTACAGACATAGCTGCTGGCTGGGAATATTCCAAAGTAACAAGATCACCCTGAATAAGCTCAGTAGCAAACAGTCCGTCCTGAGCATTGTTTTCTTCAGTAAATGCGCCAATTACCTGTTTGTGATTTTTATTATAGAGAAAAAGCTCACCTCCTGAAGGGATCCAGAAGCGGTCATAATAGACAGCCAATGCCCGTGCTTCAGGGACAGTTATTCCCAATCGCCAAACCATTTTATCTCCGACAAGCTCAGAAGTGGCATGTTCCATCATATCTATGTACAGATAAACCGGTACAGCCGCTCGCTGAGGGCGGTTCGGGTCATTATCGTCAAACTGATCCTGAAAGGCAACCTCTGCCATATCGGGTTGATTATAATTCAGTATCTCATATTCTCCTGAAAGGTCGGTATTAAACGATATTGGTGTTCCGCCTTTACTAATCTGAGCATAAGAAAATACAGTAGTAATCAAAAATGTGAGTAGTAGTGAAATCCGTAAAGTATTTTTCATGGGAGATTAATTTTGTTTTTACAAATATAGAAATTAAAGCCGCCCGACAATCATTAATAAGACTTCCGGAGCCTGATAAATATCAGCATTTGGATTAAACAATATATATGGTGATACAGATAATAATTGTCTTCGTTTTTGAAAACAAACCCTCAAATCTCGCTATTCATTTTCGAACAACACACCGCTAAGTGCTTAATATCAGCATCTTAGATACTACTCTTACCCTCTTACCCTCTCACATTCATACCATCCCACCCCAATATCCTCTTCATTTTCGAAGACTTATGAATGCTATTCAAAATCAACTACTTTGTAAATAGCTCAATGTCAATAAATTACAAACTTTGGCACGGGCGTTGCTCTATAGTCAGCGTAAAACGAAAACAAAAAAAGAAAAATATAAAAAATTGAAATCATGAAAAAAGTAGCAACAATCCTCGCAGTAATTTTCGCAGTAGCTTTCACAGCAAACACTTTCGCTCAGGCAACAGACAACGAAGTAATCACTATCACAGCTAACCTGAACACCACAATGGCCCTGACACTTGACAACACAGGTATCGAGTTTGACTTCAACACTCTT
>PKSY01000210.1 GCA_002869405.1 Marinilabiliales bacterium | reverse complement strand
TCTCATCAGCAGAAACGGCAACTCCCTGCAGTGGTTCGCCGCTTTGGCAATCAGTGATATATCCGGTGAGTTTTGCCCGCGTCTGCCCGTTACAAAATGAGAAAAGCAGCAATATGGCAGCAATTGAAAGTAGAATTCCTTTTTTCATGGTCATTTGATCAGGTTAATGATAGTGTAAAGGTATAAAATGTTTTTATATGCCCCGTGTTTTTGAATAAAATATTTATAATTATTTGTAAATGGGGGGGGTAATTTGTTGTAATGTGTTGTGTGGCTGTTAAAAAAGAAACATGTAGAGAATATTTCACTACATTAGCGGCGAAAACAAGATAAAACCCATTCAAATTATGACCGAAAAAATCAAACAAACACTGCGCGACAATAAAGCCGCGCGATGGACGGCACTGGCCATTGTTGCCTTTACTATGTTGTGTGGATATTTCTTTACAGAGATTATCTCGCCACTGAAGCCGTTAATGGAATCTGAACTGGGATGGTCAAGCTCCGACTTCGGCCTCTTCACCGGTGCTTATGCATGGTTCAATGTCTTCCTCTTTATGCTCATTATTGTTGGTATTATCCTCGATAAGGTGGGCATGAGAATCTCTGCCATCGCTTCTGCGGTGATTATGGTAATTGGTGCCCTGGTGAAATACTGGGCCATTAACTCGCTTTCAGGTGATGTTACTGCAATAGATATTAATCTGTTTGGCAACAACTATGTGATGTCACAGCAGCTGCTCTGGGCATGTCTTGGTTATGCCATCTTCGGAGTGGGTGTTGAGTTTGCGGGTATCACGGTATCACGTATCATTGTAAAATGGTTTAAAGGTAAAGAGATGGCGCTTGCCATGGGTCTTGAAATGGCCTGTGCACGTCTGGGTACCTTCGCAGCTATGGCGTTCTCTCCTGTTATCGTTAGCAAATTCGATATTCCCCAGGTAATCCTCATTGGTGGTGTCTTGCTGGCTGCAGGTCTGATCTTCTTCATCATTTACTTCTTTATGGATATTAAACTCGATAAGAGTATGGATGATAGTGAGCTTGACTTCAGTGATGAAAAGTTTGAGCTGAAAGATATTGGTAAGATTGTTGTAAACCCGGGTTTCTGGCTGCTTGCACTTTTATGTGTGCTCTTTTATTCTGCGGTATTCCCCTTCTATAAGTTTGGTACCGACCTGGTATTTAATAAGTTTGGTGTGCCAATGGAGAATGGTATGTTCCTCGGGTTTATTCCCAAAGGTGCCAGTATCATTCCTTCACTTCTTCCTTTTGGAACCCTCTTCCTGACCCCGATTTTTGGTAATATCTATGACAAAAAAGGTAAAGGTGCTTCCATCATGATTCTTGGCGCTGTGCTTTTGATTATTGCTCACGTTGTACTCTGGATACCCTCTATGAACAGCGTTATCGTGGCCATTCTTATGGTAATCCTTATTGGTATTGCTTTTTCACTTGTGCCTTCTGCCATGTGGCCTTCAGTACCAAAAATCATTGCGCCCCAGCTGTTGGGAACTGCTTATGCATTGATATTCTTTATCCAGAATATTGGTCTTATGATTGTTCCCACACTCCTCGGAACCACACTTGATAAAACAAACCCGAATGTGGTAGAGCGAATGGCTTATTTCAAGGCGACCGGCCTGGAGCAAGGTATTGTGCGCCCTGAAGCACAGGCAATCTTTGAGAGGCTCTCTGCTGACGGAACAATTACAAGTAACGTAACGAACCTGACTTCGGGAGAGATGTCCGCAGTAATTACTGAATTACGTGCAGAAAGTATCATTCCTGCCTATGATTATACGCAAACATGGATGATCTTTGTTGTTCTTTCTGTTGCTGCCCTTGGTGTGGCTATTCTGCTGAAAGCAGTAGATAAGAAGAAAGGTTATGGACTTGAGAAATCAAATATTGAAAAGTAGAAACATTACAGATTAAATTCTGAAACAATATTAAACCTGTTGCATTTATGTGGCAGGTTTTTTTTTGTATTGAAAAATACTGCACCTTTGCGGCATGGATCAGGAACAGACAGCTCAGCAGAAAAAGGCTCAGGAGATGGGCACCCGTCCGGTGGGGAAGCTGTTATGGCACTACTTCATTCCTAGTTTTGTGGGTGTTTTCCTGAATTCCCTGTATAATATTGTCGATAGAATTTACATTGGTCAGGGTGTAGGAAGTCTGGCCCTTGCCGGCCTGAGTGTTGTGTTCCCTATCATGATTATTGGTGCCGCTTTTGGTATGATGATCGGTATTGGTTCAGGCGTAAGGGTTTCCATCAACCTTGGTAAAAAGGATTATGTTCGTGCTGAAAAAGTGCTCGGAAACGGCTTTACGCTTATGATTATCGTTTCGATAATCTATACCGCACTTGGTTATGCACTGAAGGCTCCTATGCTACGCTGGTTCGGGGCATCCGGAGAAACCTATCAATATGCCAACGACTACCTGAATATTATTATCGCCGGTGGTATTCTGCAAACAGTAGGATTTGCCCTCAACAATATCATCCGCTCCGAAGGGAATGCACGTATTGCCATGTATTCAATGGTGATAAGTGCCGGAATAAATATCATTCTGGATCCCATTTTTATCTTTGGTTTCGGGATGGGTGTGGAAGGTGCTGCAATCGCCACACTTATCTCTATGGCTGCATTATGTGTGTGGGTTTTGTATCATTTTACCAAAAGCAAACGCTCTGTAGTTCAGTTAAAGCGGTCGGCGATGAAAATCGACTGGCGGATAGTAAAATATATTGTTGCCATTGGAATTTCACCATTCAGTATGCAGGTGGCTTCCAGTGTGGTGCAGGCGATTCTCAATTTTAGTCTGATAAAATATGGCGGCGACCTTGCTGTGGGAGCCAATGGTATTATAAATAGTGTGGCAATGCTGGTGGTGATGTCGGTGGTGGCAATAAATATGGCCGCGCAACCGATTATCGGATTCAACTACGGTGCACAACATTTTGGCAGGGTGAAACAGACGCTGCGCCTGGGGATGATTTTTGCAACGCTGATAAGTGTATCTGCATGGATTGGTATAATGTTATTCCCCGGAACCATCATAAAAGTCTTTAATACCAATGATCCCGAGTTATATGAAATCGGGGTAAACGGCATCCGGATATTTCTGTTTATGCTTCCCTTGGTAGGATTCCAGGTTGTTGGCGGGAATTATTTCCAGGCAGTTGGAAAAGCAACCATTGCACTGTTTCTAACCTTGCTCCGGCAGGTGCTTGCCCTGATACCCTTGCTTCTGATACTTCCCCGTCATTTTGGTCTTGACGGAGTTTGGAGTGCCATGCCTGCAGCCGATCTCTTCTCAGCATGTATTGTAACGTACTTCCTGATTCGGGAGTGGAAGATCCTGACACGAAAAGAACAGCTTCAGGTGGCAGCATAAAAAAAGCCGTTACAGCGAAGTAACGGCTTTGGATCTCTTTTACTCAGGTTAGAAACGTTCACCAACGGCTTTCCAATCCACCAGTGTCCAGAATTCACCAAGATAAGCAGGACGAGCATTCTGGCGATCCAGATAATATGCATGCTCCCAAACATCGCACGTCAGAAGTGGTGTTTTACCATCTCTCAGCGGGTTGCCTGCATTGCTGGCCTTGATGATCTCAAGTTCTCCGTTTGCATCTTTAACAAGCCACGACCATCCTGATCCGAAAAGTGTTAACGATGCTTTTGTAAATTCTTCTTTAAAGGCTTCAAAAGAGCCGAATTTTTTGTTGATAGCTTCAGCCAGTGCGCCCTCGGGCTCACCACCGCCATTTGGACTCAGGCAGTTCCAGTAGAAAGTATGATTCCACACCTGTGCTCCGTTATTGAAAATTCCACCTTCAGATTTCTTAATAATCTCCTCCAGCGTTGCATTTTCGAATTCCGTTCCCGGAACAAGATTGTTGAGGTTGTTGACATAACCCTGATGGTGTTTTCCATAATGAAATTCAAGGGTCTTCTGTGAAATGTGTGGCTCCAATGCATCCATGGCATAGGGTAGCGCAGGTAATTCAAAAGGCATAGTTAATTCGTTTATTTGATTAATACTTAGTTTTTGTGCTTTTACGTCAGGATTCATTACAAGAAATAATACTCCTGCGACAAAAATGATATTCCGTAATTTCATTTTAATTTGCGTTTAGATGTATCTTCTAAACAGCTAAAAAGCTTCGTTGTTCAACTAAACTCCGATGCCGGGGATATAATGGATTAAATAGTTGCAAATGAGTCTACTGCCTTGTGAAATCCATTATCAATATCATGGTATACAGGGAAAAACCCTTCATCATCAAACAGGTTTCTGCCGATATATGATTTCATCAGCGTTTTAATGCGATGTTCATACTCGGAATCATAATCAAACTCCTGTTCTACACCATTCTCTTTGCAATATTGCAGAAAATCACTGAACATAGAGCCGGAGATGTTGAAATGATTGATGTATGTTTTCGGGTTACTGAATTGTTCAAGATCGGAGCGGTGTGTGTCAGTATATGTAAATGACCAGCTGTACAGCAGCCCTTTGTTTATCACTTCAAAATAATAGGGGTGTTGGTCGATGCGCTCCAGCGGGACAAAGATGTCAGGCATAATACCGCCACCGCCGTAAACAACTTTTCCGGAAGGGGTATAATATTTCAGTGAATCCGCAAAGTGCGTGCTGTCTTTTGATTCCAGCTCTCCGTTGCTGAAACGCTCATAGTACTCCATGTAATAATCTTCGTTATCCTCACCATAGGGTTTCTGGATAGACCGTCCGGTAGGAGTGTAATATCTTGAAACTGTGATTCGTACTGCTGAGCCGTCTTTTAGCGGATGTTGTTCCTGCACCAGACCTTTGCCGAAAGATCTTCTGCCTACAATTGTTCCGCGGTCGTTATCCTGAATCGCTCCGGCAACAATTTCACTTGCTGAAGCTGAACCTTCGTCGATCAGCATAATTAGTTTACCGGTTTCGTATTGTCCTTTTCCTGTGGCCACGGCATAACGTTTTGGTCTGTTAAGGCCTTCTGTGTAAACAATGGTTTGTCCTTTAGGAAGAAATTCGTCTGCCATCTGAATGGCTGCCTGCAGTGATCCTCCGGTGTTTCCGCGCAGGTCAACAATAAGCTGTTGCAGGTTCTGCCCGTTAAGAGATTTCAACGCCAGAGAGAATTCAGTGCCTGTGTTCACTGCAAAAGTATTTACCTTGATGTATCCCGTGGTGTCATTGACCATGTATGCGATATCCACGCTGCGGGTAGGAATTACATCTCTGGTGATGTTAAAAGGCAGCAGCTCATCGAAGCCGCGACGGAAAATACCTACTTTCACTTCTGAGCCTTTAGGCCCTTTGAGAAGTTTTACCGCATCTGTGTTTTTTAATCCTGTGCCGGCAACAAGGCTGTCATCCACAGTTACAATCCTGTCTCCATCAAGTAAACCAACCTTTTCTGATGGTCCCTTTGGAATGGTTTTCACAACGGTAATAGTATCATTTTCTATCCTGAACTGTATGCCGATACCTTCAAAATTTCCCTGTAGCGATTCATTTACATTTTCGAATTCCTCTTTTGGGATGTAAACCGAATGCGGATCCAGCTCGTCGAGCATACTGATAATGGCTGTTTCTTCAACCTTTTCAATA
Organism: Marinilabiliales bacterium; assembly: GCA_002869405.1. Classification (GTDB taxonomy): domain Bacteria; phylum Bacteroidota; class Bacteroidia; order Bacteroidales; family BM520; genus BM520. The sequence goes on along the minus strand of PKSY01000210.1, from coordinate 889 downwards.
TCAACAGTATCCACATAATCCTGCTCTATATACTTTAATACTTCCGTTACCTTGTTGCTTTGTGAACCTGATATGGGAAAGAATGAATTCGTAGTTGCTTCTTTCTGAGGATGAATGATAAATCCTAACAAAATTCCAAAAACCACTGCCAGCGAAATGATTACTGGCAGATATGCTGATACTCTTTCTTTTTTCATTTTAACGGTTTTAAAGAGCCAACGAAATTAGAAACTATTTGTTTCGTATGCACTATGATTCTTTAAACGTATTCTTTAATAAGTAATTCGGCTATCGAAGGATCAATCTGTTCCTTTCTTCTGATTTCATCAAAAAGTGCCAGCAGATCGTTTACTTTAAGCCGTTTTTTCTCTTCTCCGGCAAAGTCGTAAACTATTTTTCCCTGATGCATCATGATAATTCTGTTTCCCAGATTTACAGCCTGTTGCATGGAGTGCGTAACCATGAGTGTAGTAAGGTTATCGCGCTGAACAATTTTTTCCGTTAACTCAATAACTTTGGCAGCAGTTTTAGGGTCGAGCGCTGCAGTATGCTCGTCGAGCAGTAAAAGCTTCGGTTTCAGCCATGTTGCCATAAGCAAAGTGAGCGCCTGCCGTTGTCCTCCGGAGAGCTTTCCAATGGGGTTTTCCAACCGGTCCTCGAGCCCCATTTTCAGGTCTTTCACTTTGTCTTTGAATTCGTTTACCATATCTGCCGGCAGTCCCCAGCCCAGGCCTATTTTACATCCGCGTTTTGCTGCCAGAGCGAGGTTTTCCTCAATAGACATTCCCGGTGCAGTACCGCTGAACGGGTTTTGAAAAACTCTGCCTATGTGGCTTGCGCGCTTGTGTTCCTGCCACTTTGTGATGTCCTGTCCGTCGATAAGAATTTT
>PKSY01000001.1 GCA_002869405.1 Marinilabiliales bacterium | reverse complement strand
TAGATAAGGAACACTGAGTTTCCCGGAGTTTACACGGGGTTTCGCGGAGGATTTTGAGTTTTTTTGAAAAAAGACTTATTTGGATGGGTTTGTTTTTCGCATTTCTGTATTAAACAGTAAACAAATCAGTTTAATATGAAACATAGTAATCTTACAAGTAACATTCTAGGATGTGCAATGAAAGTACATTCCAAACTCGGCCCAGGACTGTTGGAGTCTGCATACAGAACATGCCTGGCTCATGAGTTAAGGAAAAATGGATTTTTGGTACAGGAAGAAGTAATGCTTCCAATAACTTACGACAGCATTGAGCTTGATCATGGTTATCGTATTGACATTATCGTTAATGAGGTTGTAATCATTGAATTAAAGGTAGTTGAAAATATTTTAGATGTGCATGAAGCTCAACTTCTGACATATCTCAAATTTGCAGAAAAACCTGTAGGATTGTTGTTGAACTTTAATGTAAAAAGCTTGAAGCAGGGAATAAAGCGGTTTGTGATGTGATCCTCCGTGCAACCCTGTGATACCCCTGTGCAACCCCGTGTTACTTTTTGTTTGAAGTTAAGGAAGTTCAGTACAAATTTGATAGACTGGATTGTAAAAAAGGATTTATTCTATTTTTTTTAAATAAGGAACCTGAGTCTCCCGGAGTTTACACGGGGTTTCCCGGAGGATTTTCTGCGAAGCAGAAACAAATAAAACTCAGTGAAACCCCGTTCGTACCCTGTGCAACCCCGTGTTCCTTTTAGTTTGAACATGCAATACAGCTCAGTACATGGCAGAGTTTTATTTTCCATAGAAATCATCTTACAGTCGATCTTTACTATAATTATAAGTTCAATGATTTGATATCTGGTGTTTATGAATATTATAATTTGAAAACGATGCTTCCTTCTTCAGGAAAATACAGTCTAAGTGGAAATTATTTTGGGTTGCAGGTGACTTACAAGCGGTTGAAGAAGATATCATGGATACATGAATTCCCATTTTTAACGTAAATTTTGGAATAGCAGTCCAGAATTTACGCCAAAAACAGGACTTGAAGAATATTATTTCTTAATCACAATCATCCTTATATTTTAGATATTTCTTACCTTTGCGATACCAAAAACACACTACACCATGAAATATATCTACTCCCTGATAATTATCCCGGTAATCATCATCCTACTAGCCATTGCTTGCAAAAAACAGCCTCAGTCTCAATGTGTCATTACCAGCCCTGATAACGGTGCATCCTTCGTGGTAGGCGATACCATTACCGTATCCGCCGAAATAACACTCTATGATTTTGCCCTTTGGGATGTTGTCCTTTATGTAAATGGTAACGAGGCAGGCTACGACTTTGAACCACCTTTCACCTTTACCGTTCCCACAAACGATTACCTCTCCGGTGAGTATACCCTGACCGTCCAGGCAGAAAGTATGGACGATGAACCTGGTGTCAGCGATAATGTTACCATCACAATCTCTGCTCTTAAACCCCAAGCAGATTTTTATTATGAAAAAGATCATCCTATGTATCCCAGATCTGTCTACTTTGTTGATCAATCAACCAATGTACCTTCATCCTGGCTCTGGGATTTCGGAGATGGGACCACCAGCACCGAACAAAATCCGAGACACACCTACCCAACAGCAGGCAGCTTCACTGTTTCCCTTACCGTCACCAATGAAGCCGGCTCATCTACACTAGTGGAACCTTATCTCATAAAACTATGGAACAACTGCCCGGAGGCACCAACGGTACTTGATATCATGCACCATGAATATCAAACGGTGAAAATCGGAGAACAGTGCTGGATGCGTGAAAACCTGCGAACACCACAATACCCTAATGGCGAATGGATTACATTTGTAGATAACAGTCTGGAGTGGGCAGCTCTATCTCCATACGACCCGGCAGCATGCACAAATGATCTTGTTAGCGCATGGGATTATGGCATACTCTATAACTATTGTGCTGCCACTGCAAACAATTGGCAAAATGACAATGAAGAGGGTCAGGGAATTTGCCCGGACGGATGGCGATTACCAACAAAAAATGACTTCGAAGTACTTGCTAACTATCTTATTAGTAATGGTTACAACTGGGACAGAACAATTAATGAAAACAAAGTAGCAAAGTCAATAGCTATGGATGAAGATTGGCGGCTAAACGATATGGCAGGTACGCCTGGTAATAACCAAAGTTTAAATAACAGTAGTGGTTTTGGATTATTACCGGCAGGAATACGAACCATTCAGGGTGATTTTATCGGCCTATACTCATTCTCTGCACTTTGGACTGCCTCTTTAGCCAATGCAGAGCAGGTGCAAACAGTGAAAACAGAATTCAGTGAACAAATGACTCTTAACTCAGAGAATCATATTGGTGAAGGCCTTCCAGTTCGATGTATCAAACAGTAAAACAAAAAGGGTTTATAATTGAGGACAATAAGAATAGTATAAATATATATGGCTTCAAAGTGGTTGATTTTTCATCGTAAAATTAGTAAAAAATCAAGATGAATCTAGTTCAACCCAAGTCCTTACTTCGCCAGCCAGCTCTGCGGATTTTGTAATGTACTTCCTTTCCAGATCTCCAGGTGGAGCTGGGTGTCGCCGGTGCCGGGGTCGGTGAAGACGGTGCCGATGCTGGAACGGGCATCCACTGTACTGCCTTCTGTTACGAAAACTTTGTCGAGGTTTGAGTAAACGGTGAGATATTCACCATGGCGGATGATGACCACGTTGTTGAACTGTGGTACTTTGATGATTCTGGTAACGGTGCCTTTAAAGATGGCTCTGGCAAAGGCGCCCTGTTCGGTGAGGATGTCGATACCGTTGTTTTTCACTTTTACGCCTTTCAGTACAGGATGCGCATGTTCACCATAAGAGGATGCCATTACACCTCGCTCTGAAGGCCATGGAAGTTTCCCTTTGTTCTTGGCGAAGTCGTCGGAGAGCAGCGCTTCCTCAGGTGTTAGCTGGAAGGATGAGGAGGCTTTTCCTTTGTTGGCCTTTGCCATCTCTTCACGGATGATACGCTCGATCTCCTTCTCCAGTTGTCGTGCTGCTTCCTGCTTTTTTTGTATCTCACGTCGCAGGTCTTTCTCCTTCTTCTGTAACTGGGTTACGGCATTCGATTTGGCACTCTTTTCTCCGCTAAGGGCATTTTTTTCAGTCTCTTTACGATGTATCAGCCCCAGCTGTTCCTGCTTCTCTCGCTCTACGAGTGCTTTTGCTCTTTCGAGATCTTCGTTTGTTTTCTCTATCTCTGCTGCCTGCGTTCTGCGGGCCTTGCTGTAGCTGTCGTAGTACTGCATCCGGCGGTATGCCTGATTCAGGTCTTCAGCGGCAAAAATAAACATCAGGCGGTGATGCAGGTTTTTTGTCTCCCAGGCATGAACCACCATCTTTGCATAGTCCTCTCTGAGCTGCTCCAGCGCAGTATTATAATAACTGATACTGTCGTTGAGTTCATTGATTCTTGCAGTTAGTGCACCGACCTCATTGCTGAGGTTTGTAATCAGCGCTTCCCGCGATTTAATCTTTGAGTCGAGAATTGAAATCTGAGCAATGGATGCCTTCTTATCCTTTGTCGTTCTGGCCAGCAATTCATTGGCTACACGAATCTCTTCCTCCAGTTTTCTTTTGTTCTGCTGCAATGTCTCCCTGTTCTGACCCAAAGCTTCTGTTATCGAAGCAATCGTCAAAAGCATCAGCAAAATGAAAACCGGGTACTTTCTCATAACCTATCTCCAGGACACGCGTTGGTATTTGGATGAAACCGAAAATGGAAAATTTAACGATTCATCAACAGATACTTTGGTTAATTCTATATGCATATTAAAGCCCACCTCACCCGATAAATCAACATCAATAATGTGAGGAATAAGCATCTCATTCTCTTTTTTGAAATTATCGTACTTCACGGTAAGTGTTCTGTCAAGACCTTCCGAAGCATCTCTGATTTCACTCTTTTCTATCCTGAAAGTTTCGGGGTTAAGCCACAAGGTATGCGAAGGAATGGATACAGCACTTTCTGCGGTAATTTCTTCTGTAATAATTTTTTCACGGTTTATTGCACTCAACCGGTAAAGTCTCTGATCGACAGACGATGAAAAATCTTCAGTATCATAACCATAAAAGTCATTACCTGTGAAGAGTCCCTGAAGGATGGAAAAGTCAATACGGCTGTTTATGATTTTGCTCAATGATGAAACGGGATCAATGGCGTACTGCTTACCTATGCGGTTGATGACAAAAACGGAGTCTTTGGTAATCATAAAACGGTAAACCTCGAGGCCGGCTTTGGTAAGATTCATCCAGATTATGGAGTCGTTTTTCATTCTCACCTGACCGTGCAGATCCATTTCGCTGTCATTCATTTTTACATGAACTGAGAATTTTGCCTTAAAGGTATTGAACGATAAGGCATTATCATTCATTTGCTTTGTGATTAATGATGCATTGTTCTCTGTCAGTGGAGCTCTGTTGATTTTTTTTGATGAAGAGCATCCAACCAGCAGGAGGCTTATGGCAACAAAAAGGATTATTCTATTCATTATCATTCATTTTTCCTGTTTCTGCTTTACGGATTAATGCTTCGCTGTTTCCGCCTGCGTCGATCGCTTTTTGCCAGTATTCCCCGGCTTTTTCAGTTTTATTTAAACGATAGAGCACATCCGCATAATGTTCAAAAATCTCCGGATCGGGATGAGGGCGCTTTTTTAAGGACTGGAAAATATATTTTTCTGCTTCCTCATAATTGCCAAGCTGATACAGTACCCATCCATAGGTATCGAGGTTGTTGGGGTTTTCAGGATCCAGCTCAACTGCTTTCTTAGCCATGATCTCAGCTTTCTCCAGGTCTCTTTTCTCCAGTGAGAGATAATAGCTGTAGTTGTTCAGCACATAGCTGTTTTCCGGATCCAGGAGCAGTGATTTGTCATAGGCTTCAAAGGCATCGTCAAGGCGGTTCAGGGCGTGATATGAATCTCCGAGGCTGCTGAAAAACTGACCTTTAAGCACAGGGTTGTCCACAACCATTCCAACACCGGTTTTCAAAACCTTAACGGCTTCGGAATAGGATTTACTGTTCATATAACTGAACCCGGCAAACAGCAGCGGCATGGGCTGGTAAGGGAACAATTCCATAGACTCCTCTGCCACTTTCTGCAGTCGTTCATAATCGTTGATGCTCAGCAGTGCATGCATCAGGCTTTCCCACACCACATACTTACTCTTGTCATATTCAAGCACTTTCAGATAAGCATCTGCTGCCTCAGCACGTTTTTCATCGCGATACAGAAAATCACCATACATCGACCATGCCTTGGGATCTTCGGGGTGTGCCTGAACAAGCTGTTTTAATAGTTCATAGGCCTGAGGATTGAGGTCCTGATATATTTCTGTTACCGAATAATAGGTGATAAGAATCTGAATCTTGGTGTCGATATCCAGCTCAGGATTTGAAAAACCGTTTTTCAACTCTTCAAAAGAGCGCTCATTATCACCCTTTTTTCTGTAATACTCTGCAAGTGTAATATGAATGTAAGGGTCTGAAGGATTGAGTTTTGCAATTTCCTGATACTGAATGTATGCTTCATCGGGACGGTCAAATTTCATGAGTTTCTCAGCCAGCATAGCACGATAACGCACCTCTCTGGGGCTGAATTCCACTAATGCCCGAATCTCATCAAGGGCTTTTTCTTTTTTGCCGAGATGTTCATAAACCTTGATTTTCCTTTGCGAGATCTCTTCATTTATACCTAGAATCTCCTCCATGGCATCAAACTCTTCAATCGCTTTAGCGTATTGCTCCGAGAAGATGTAGAGGTTTCCCAGTTGCCAGCGATACTCTGCATTTGAGGGTTCTATGGCCGTAAGCTTCTCCACCATTTTTGCAGATTCGTCGTACTTCCGCAGTACCTGATATACCTCAGAAAGAAACTTAATATACCACTGATTGTGTTTTTCAAGGTTGTAGGCTTTCAGTCCGTACTCTTCGGCTTTAGCAATATTTTCCTGATGAAAATACACTCGTGCCAGCTGATACATTGCAGCATGATCATTGGGGCGTTTTTCCAGAACCTCCAGGTAGAGCTTTTCTGCTTTTTCGTCATTGCCGGTGATAAATGCAGATGTGGCATCAATAAATGTTGATGTGGCCTGTATCTCGTTTCTGTCTGCAATTTGCGGAGTGCTGCGCCTGGTTTCGGGCACCATTTTCGTGTGCTGCTTTGGCGTGCTGCACGATACTGCTGCCGCGGCAATCACAACAACACACAGAAGTTTTTTGATCTTCATATTATTGAATTCCTGTTGAACCAAACCCGCCTGCACCTCTTTGTGACTCTTCCAGTGCATTTACGGTTTCCCACTCTGCCTGCTCATGCCTTGCAATGATCATCTGTGCGATGCGTTCACCATCTTTCACCTCAAAGGATTCCTGCGAGAGGTTTACAAGAATAACGCGTACTTCGCCGCGATAGTCTGCGTCGATGGTTCCGGGAGAGTTGAGAACGGTAATACCCTTTTTGATTGCGAGGCCGCTGCGGGGACGAACCTGGGCTTCATAGCCTGCAGG
>PKSY01000337.1 GCA_002869405.1 Marinilabiliales bacterium | reverse complement strand
TCGATTTATCGCGGCTCGGGGCTTTTATGTTGTTTATGTTTGTTGCTTTTTATTAATTCCCGACGCGATGAATCGCGTCGCTCCGGAGTTTTTCTTAATTCGATTCAATTATCTGCCCATCTTCACGGTATAACTCTACAGGGCCATCAAGAAGGACTGCAATAACGGTTACTTGTTCATCCAGTGTGTGTTCAGGAAGATCAATATAGCAGATTCCGGGAACAGAACTCCAGTACAATTTTCCTTTGATATCAAAATTCAGCATGGTGCCGTTGCCTACTACATACATTCTATGGATTTTGTTTTTGATGCCTTTGAGAGCGACAGGACCGTTTGGTTTGCCTTCCACAAAGAGATAAAGCATTGTTTTGTCTTTGGAAAGGGTGGTTCTTCCGTAAAAATGCTCCAGCGGTATTCCGGCCTCAGTACCATAAATTGCTTCTTTGTGTTTTTTAGTCCAGCGCCCCAGCTCTTTAAGTATCTCTTCCTGCTCTGCGGGAATAGTTCCATCCGCCTTTGGACCGATATCAAGAAGCAGATTTCCTCCCATTCCAATGCAATCCACGAAGATGCGAATGATCTGGTTGGGAGTTTTGTAGTTGAGGTCGTTATGCTGGAATCCCCATGAGTCGTTCATGGTCATACAAAGTTCCCAATACTTATCTTTTGGTTTTGTTACCGGCAGTCCCTGCTCTGTAGTTGCATAATCACCATATCCTTGAAGCCTGGAGTTGATAATTGCTTTTGGATTATGATTTAGAATATTTTCACGGATCTCTTTTGCGCTCCACTCCTCAGCGCTGTGCTCCCAGTCGCCATCAAACCAGTAGAGGTCAGGATTGAATTGTGTCGTGATTTCATTGAGTTGATTCATATTGAACCGAATGAACTTGTTCCATCGGGCAGTGTCGTTGGAATAACGTGGTTTATCACGAAGAAACCCCGGGTAATCAGGGTACGACCAGTCGATAAGGGAGTAATAAAGCCCGACTTTCAGGTCATATTTTCGAAGTGCATTAACGAAAGGAGTGAGGACATCTTTTCCGGCAGGCGTATTTTTCTTTACTGAAAAATGATCCTCATTGGTGTCCCAAAGTGCAACGCCGTCATGATGTTTTGAGGTAATAACGGCATATTTTGCACCGCTCTCTTTTATGAGCTTCGCCCACTCTTTCGGTTTATAATTTTCTGCGGTAAATCCATTGAGCTGCTTCATGTAATCCTCATGGGAAATGTAGTGATTATGAAACGCCCAGGATTCAGAGATACCATCCACAGCATAAATTCCCCAATGGATGAATATTCCAAGCTTTGCATCCTTAAACCATTCCATCTTTTCATGGTTTCCCGGTTCAACAATGTTTTGAGTTTTTCCCGTAAAGGGAATAATGAATAGCAGTATAATTATACTTATGTTGGAACACTTTCGTTTTATCATGCTAAAAGATTTAATCGTTTTCTAAACACCATTTCCAGACCGGAATAATGCGTACTGAAGTATTATTTAGTTGTATTTCACCCTCTTCATAATCGGTGAGTATAAGTGCTTCTAGTGGTTCTAAATCATTAATTGCAACTTCTAATCCACTAATCTCTCTTTCTTTTGTTTTAGGATCGGTAAGACTTTGTGTTACTTGTATTGCCATTGTTATTCGTGCCCCGTCACGAACAATGAAATCACATTCACCTCCATTTTGATAATAAAATACTTCAGATCCCCTTCTTAATAATTCAATGAAAACGAGATTTTCCAGATAACGTCCTTTATTGGCTGAAAATGAAAAACCAAGTGTGTTTGTCAATGCATTATCAATAAAATAAATTTTCTTAGGATTTCTAACCTGTTTCTTTACTGAAAAATCAAATTTGCTGACTAGAAAGAGCAAATATGTATTCTCCATATATGATAAATAGTTTTTTATCGTCGTTGGGTTTGATACCCCAATTATTTTTGATAAAGCCGTATATGAAATGAGTTTTGAGGTATTGCTTGCTAAATAAAAGACAAGCTCCAGAATCTCTTTTTCAGCAGTAATCATATTACGAACCATAATGTCTCGATACAAGATGCTCTCATAAAGTGATTTTAGGTATTGTTTGTTTTTTTGTTTTAGAAATGCAGGAAATCCTCCGTCAGTAATATACTTTTCAAAATATGTGCGTACTTCTGCTGTTGTTTTTGTATCAAATAAGTCTATATTTATAAGAGGTATTTTATGGTATAAAAGGTATTCTTTTAATGAAAATGGGAAAATTTCATATGAAAGATATCGTCCGGTTAAGTGTGTACCTAATTCCCTACTCAGCATTGACGCATTTGATCCAGTAATAAACACTTTGTTCCCCGTATCAAATAATCGCCTTACAAATCGTTCCCAGCCTTTAATATTTTGTATCTCATCAAAATAGAATGTTTTTTGCTCTCCAAAAAGGCTCTTAAATATTATTAATAACTGCTGAAAATCATTGATGTCAAATTGAATTAGTCGATCATCATCAAAATTGATGAAATAATCCGACTCATGATTTTTACTGCGTATTTGTTGAATTAATGTGGATTTACCACACCTTCTAACACCTGAAATAACGACAATTTCATCATTTGAAACAATGTGATCAGGAATGTTCCGCTCTACAAAACTATCCCTCCATTGAAACTCTCGTTGGTCATTTATGATTATCTTTAATTGATTAGGATCTATCATAGCCAAAAGTTTTTTTCAAATATAGTTATTTCTTTTCTGAAAAGTAATAAATCGTTATTATCTCTTTTTCGAAAAGCGATAATTCTAAAAAAGAGACAATTGCTCCGTCTCCTCCGGCTGATAATGCCTCATCCTATAAGGAATGCCGGCGGCTTTGGTGATTTTATAGAAAGTCTCATATAATGCCTTGGCATTTGGAGAAACGCAGTTATGGGAGTTGCCGAATTCTCTGATGTAGCGCTCTTTCATTCCCGGGAAGTGTTTATCGAGCATCTTATAATAATACTCGCGTGACCCTTCGCGCAGTGTCAGGGCAAAGGCTGGCATGATGTAACCGGGCTTTGCGTCAATGGCTTTTTCGAGCAGAAGTTTGAGTTCCTTAACTGTGTCGTTGATAAATGGAAGCAGTGGCATGAGGGTTATTCCCGTATAAATTCCATTGGCTGAGAGCGTGGAGATTGCATTGAAACGAAATGATGATGCAGGGCTCACAGGCTCAATAATCTTTGACAGCTTATCATCGGCAGTTGTAATGGTAATGGATACTGCGGCATATATTCTGCTAATCTCCTTAATTACATCCATATCCCTCAACACTAAATCGCTTTTGGTAATGATATGTACCGGAAATTTATGATGAGCAATAGTTTTCAGCGCCTCGCGGATTATTCTTTCTTTTCGCTCCACCGGCATATACGGGTCGTTCATGGATCCGGTACCGATGGTTCCTCTCACACGTTTTGAACGAAGCTCTTTATTTAGCAGCTCAAGTGCGTTCTCTTTTACTCTGATATGTGAAAGCTCTCCCAGCTGATAACAGGAGCTTCGGGAGTCACAATAGATACATGCGTGCTGACAGCCCCGATAGATGTTCATGCTGTACTTTGTCCCAAACCATGGGTCTTCTTTCAGGCTGCTTAAAATCGATTTGCTTAGAATCCTGTCCATACCAAAAATGCAATATAGCGCATTCTTTGATAATATAAAATAACTTTGTGATTATTGACGTTCTGCAATCATAAAGTAATTAACAGGTTTTGGATGAATTATTTCTTCCTTTATTGTAGTAAACCCATGCCGCTCCATTAGTCTCTTTAAGGAATTTATCGAATAGAATGTTATATGTGGAATAATCCTGAGAGAGCTAACAAATTTGTACATTAGTCTTATGTTCTTATCTTTTCTGGTGTTTCCCTCGTTCATGCAGTCTACCGCAATGAAGATTTTGCCTTTGGGTTTAAGATACTTTTTTATCTCCTCGATAAAACTATCGGGCTTCTTAAGAAGGTGAAGAATATTATAAACCAAGACTGTATCAAATTGCAGACTTTGTAAATTGAGATTATAGGCATCAGCTACCTTGAAAGTTATATTGTCCTGACCGGTAATTAATGCTTTTTCTTTTGCCGTTTCAATCATTTTTTCACTGATATCTGTAGCAAGAATGGATTCAACGTGAGGGGAGACTTCTATTGTGATTATGCCAGTGCCGCAGCCTATTTCAAGTACTGAGCATGAAGCACAGGTATTATCAATAGTGTATTGGATAGTCTTCTGATATGCCATTTTATAATTTCTGGTTTGCCGGTCATAGTTTTTGGCAATGCGATTCCAGAATCTTTTTTCTTTGGATCGTTCTCGAATGGGTCGGTTATTTTCCATGGTTGTTTCAGTGTTCAAGAATTACAAATATAATAAAATTAAATGTTTGATTTGTGTGAGTGTTGGAATTTAATTTTTAATTTTGAAATGCCGTCGTTAATGTTAATTGTTTTATTATGACTGAGATAGAAAGAAAATTCCTTGTAAAGTATCTTCCGGATCTGAATCAATATAAAAGTAAAAGAATTGTTCAGGGTTTTCTGAACTCTGATCCTGAGCGAACTGTGCGTGTCAGGCTAATGGGTGAAAAAGCATTTCTGACAATAAAAGGTATTGGAAATTCGTCCGGAGTTTCACGCTTTGAATGGGAGCGTGAAATTGATAGCAATGATGCTGCGGACCTTCTGAAAATCGCTGAACCCGGGGTAATTGCAAAGACTCGCTTTTTTATACCCAATGGAAATCATACTATTGAACTGGATGTTTTTGAGGATGATAATGCAGGTCTCATAATCGCTGAGATTGAGCTTCAAAATGAAAATGAGCAATTCATAAAACCCGACTGGATGAGTAGCGAAGTTACCGGGGATAAACGATATTACAACTCCGCACTGGCAAAAAATCCATGGAAAGGTTGGCATGGCTTAGAGTAGCCGGAAATGTTTATGGAATTTATTATCTTTACATAGAAATCAAACAGGCTTCACAAGGCCGGTAATAACAGTGAGATAATATCAATGAAAAAATATTTACTCTTTTCCATATTCATAGTAATCACCGGTGTTGCTTTTGCCGGCGTAAAGACCATTGGTACCCCCCGCGTAAAAAATTATCCAAATACTGCTTATCAGGCCGGAACCCAATCGTGGAGTATTGATGTAGGAGCAAATGGCATGATGTATTTTGCCAATAATGAATGTGTGCTCGAATTTGACGGCGTTCACTGGAGAAGTTATCCTTTGCCCGGACAAACCGTGGTGAGAAGTGTGTATGCTTCTGAAGACGGGCGGATTTATGCCGGAGGGTACAATGAATTTGGCTATTTCAGGAAAGACGATTTCGGCAAAATGCAGTTTTTCCCGCTGCATCAATCGTTGCCTGAAAAATATCGTGATTTTGATGATGTGTGGAAAATCTATCCGGTCAACAATGCAATTATCTTTCAAAGTTATTCTCAACTGATGATTCTTGAGAATGACTCCTTTAAAGTAATTGAAGCTCCCGGAGTATTCCATTTCTCTTTCTTTGTAAATGAAAAGCTTTATCTTAATGATATTGAAGCAGGACTTCTGGTTTTTGACGGGGAAAAAATGAATCCTCTTCCGGGAACTGAAAAACTTCGGGGTCACCTTATACTGTCTTTAATGTCTTTAGGAAATAATTCACTGTTATTAACTACCGATGACAATGGTTTATTCAAATATGAGAATAATGAGTTATCAAATTGGGAAACTCCTGCCTCCGGTCTGTTAAAGGAAAGTCAGGTATTTTGCGGATTACGGATTTCTGATTCTGAGTTTGCATTCGGAACAATCCTTAACGGCTTGATAATATGCAACAGGGAGGGTGAGCTGATTCAGCATATTAATATTGATAAAGGTCTTCAAAACAATACAATACTAAGTATGAGCCTTGATCAGTATGGGAATTTGTGGCTGGGCCTGGATAATGGTATTGATTACGTCAGCATTAATAGCCCGCTAACCTATTTTTCTGATTTTAATAACCTTAGTTCAGGGTATGCCGCTGTAATTCATAATGATCTGATCTACTTTGGTACTAACCAGGGAGTATTCTATGCAAGTTGGAGAGAACTGCAACGGGGCGGTGGGGCATATAAATTTGCCTTGATACCCGGAACTCAGGGTCAGGTGTGGTCACTGAAAGTTATTGACGGAACGCTATTTTGCGGACACAACTCAGGCTCATTCATAATTGAAGGAACAAATGCAACATTGATTTCTAATGTACAGGGTGGATGGAATTTTGTGCAGACACCTGATCATAGTGATATTTTAATTGGAGGAACTTACAATAACCTTATTAAATACCAGAAAATTGGCGGAAAATGGCAGTTTGCAGCGATAGTTGACGGGTTTTCAGAATCTTCAAGGTTTATTTGTTTTGATAAGCCACACAGCCTTTGGATAAGTCATGGGTATAAAGGCGTATACCGTCTCACTCTGAATGATAGTTATGATAGCGTTTTGCATGCAGATTATTATAGCCGCGACGATAAACTACCTGAGAATGTAAATCTGACACTTAACAGTTACAATGGTAAACCGGTGTTCTCCTCCGGCAATAATCTGTATAACTATAATTATGATGCGGATACTTTCCTCATTGATTCAGATTTGACAGAAAAGCTTTCC
>PKSY01000230.1 GCA_002869405.1 Marinilabiliales bacterium | reverse complement strand
TTGATCAAAAAGTGGTTGCTTACAGCCACTCTGCCGGAAATATCTCTTACCGCGAAAAACTTACGGATTACTACAAAAGTATTGGTATTGATATTTCAGCCGACCAGATTATTGTCGCTGCCGGTGCTTCTGAAGCAATACTTTTTGCTTTCCAGAGTACCATGGATCCGGGTGATGAAATTATCATCCCTGAGCCTTTCTACGCAAACTACAACGGATTTGCTACCAATGCAGGCGTGGTAGTTCGCCCGATTCCTTCTTTTATTGACGACGGCTTCTCGCTGCCTCCAATCGCGGAATTCGAGAAAGTGATCAATGAGAAAACCAAGGGTATCATGATCTGTAATCCTAACAACCCTACAGGATACCTTTATAGTAAAGAAGAGCTTGAAGTGCTTCGTGAGCTGGCATTGAAATACGACCTCTACCTCTATGCTGATGAGGTGTATCGTGAATTCTGCTACGACGGTCATTCGCATACTTCTGTAATGCAGCTTGAAGGACTGGAAAATAATACCATCCTTATTGATTCTGTTTCGAAGCGTTACAGCGCATGTGGCGTTAGAATCGGCTGTATGATTTCACGCAACGCTGAAGTGATGGCTACGGCCATGAAATTTGCTCAGGCGCGCCTCTCCCCACCCTCATTCGGACAAGTGGCTGCCGAAGCTGCGCTGGCAGTACCAAAATCGTATTTCGACGCTGTTTTGAAAGAGTATGATGCCCGCCGTAATGTGGTGTTTGATGGAATTAACGCCATCGAAGGCGCATTTTGCCCGAAGCCCAAAGGCGCTTTCTACGTGGTCGCTGCACTGCCTATCGATAATGCTGACAAATTCTGCCAGTGGTTACTTGAAGACTTCGATTATAATGGTGCTACTGTAATGCTCGCCCCGGCAACAGGGTTTTACGCCACTGAAGGCGCAGGACAAAACCAGGTTCGTATCAGCTACGTACTTAATGTCGACGACCTTCGCGCATCAGTTAAATGTTTAGAAGAAGCACTTAAGGTGTACCCCGGACGTACTTTGTAAAAGATCGTTTTTAATGATAAATAAAGTTGAGGCAGGCAAATAAGTCTGCCTCTTTTTTATGCCGGGAAATCGACCTCATGAGGACTAATACAGCAAATACTTCTCCCGCATGCGCTTGTATTCATCAAGGTCTTTTTTCCAGCTATCCCGAATCTCCTCTTCACTCAACCCTTGCTTTAACTGCTCCCTGAGTTCATCATTACCCACAAGTTTCTCAAAAAAAGCATTAAAAAACTCGTCACTGCCAATCTGCCTGTAAGCATTGAGAAGGTAGCTGAGCTCCAGTTTCCCTTCTTCCTTCAGTCGTGCTGCATCTTCCACTAACAGATACCCGTTGCATACTTCGTTTTCATGCTTTGGGTATTTGCTGGCCCCGGGAATGGATACAGGGGTAAAGGTGTACCCGGTATCTTCAAAGTCAGGGTGACCGTACTGACTGAAAGGCTTTGTTGTACCACGGCCAATACTTACTGTCGTACCTTCAAAAAAGCAAAGACTTGGATACAGATATATGCTGTTCATATCAGGTAGGTTAGGGGAGGGCTTCACCGGCAATGAATATCGTGTCTCATGGTTATAATTCTTACATTTTATGACTTTCAGATCCGGAGTGTTTTTGCTTTCCAACCATCCTTCTCCTGCCACCATCTTCGCATATTCTCCAACCGTAAGTCCATGTAACACAGGCACTGGATGCAACCCCACAAACGAGGAGAATTTTTCCTTCAATACAGGTCCGTCAACATAATATCCATTGGGGTTGGGGCGATCCAGCACAATCATTGGAATGTTATACTCCGCACAGGCATCAAGCACATAGCTCATTGTGCTGATATAGGTATAAAAGCGGGCTCCCACATCCTGAATATCAAAGAGCACCACATCGATATTCTGAAGCATTTCTGCGGAAGGTTTTTTCTGCTTCCCGTAAAGGGAAATAATTGGAATTCCCGTCTTTACATCTTTACCGTCACTAACTCCGGCTCCGGCCTCGGCCTCTCCCCGAAATCCGTGCTCCGGACAGAAGATTACCCTGAAATTTACGCCCAGGCTGTAAAGTGTATCCACAACATGCTGATTATAAGCTATGCTTGTGGGATTTGCCACAATTGCAACCCGCTTGTTGGTAAGATACGGCAGATATTCCTGAAAACGTTCTGCACCAACAATAAGATAGTTTTTGTCTCCCGGGCGCTGACAACTGCTGTTCATGCCTGCCAGCAGAAGCATAAGAAAAAGGGGAATTATTCGTTTCATAGTGTAGTATTCAGGAAAACAAATATCGTCTATTTGCAGCGTAATTCAAAATCTGAGTACCTTTACCCGATATCTTCAGAATTATGAATTTTGAACTCTTTGTAGCAGGAAGAATGCACTCCGGGAAAACCGGTGCTTTTAGCGGCTCATTTATCCATATTGCCATCATTAGTGTTGCGCTTGGCGTTACCATGATGATTCTTTCTGATGCCATTCTTGTTGGTTTTCAGGGTGCTATAAGAGATAAAATTGCAGGTTTTGCAGGTCATATCCGCATATCTCCTTTCTCCGGAAATGACTCCTGGGAGCAGCAACCCGTCGACACATATGAAAACTGGCTTTATCAGATTCAGCAAACTGAAGGTGTACGCCATGCCCAGATTTATGCTACCAAGGCCGGAATTGTTAAAAACAATGACCAGATTGAAGGCGTCGTACTGAAAGGAGTTGGCAGTGATTTCTCCTGGCCCTGGTTTGAAGAACAAATTGTTGAAGGTTCCGCTTTTCGTGTCTCGGATACGGCTTCAAAAGCAGATGAAATTCTTATTTCCAAAACGCTTTCTGATAAACTTCAATTACATACCGGCGACAGGGTTTCCGTTTGGTTTGTGAATAATAATGCTTCAACAAGAGGCAGGAGGTTTACCGTTGGTGGTGTTTATGAAACCGGCCTTGCGGAGTTTGATGAACTTTTTGCCCTATGCGATATCCGCCATATTCAAAAACTAAATAACTGGAATGATGACCAGATCGCAGGTGTGGAGGTCTTTGTTGACGATTTTTCGGATTTAGAAAAAGTAAATGCACAAATCTATAGTGTGCTGCCTTACAGTCTTGATGCAAGAACTATTAAGGATCTGTATCCTCAAATGTTTGACTGGCTTGCCCTTCAGGATACCAATGTGGTAGTAATTATGGTTTTAATGGTGCTGGTTGCAGGGATTACAATGATTGCCACACTGTTAATTATTATCCTTGAAAGAACAGCAATGATAGGCATCTTTAAAGCTATTGGTGCCCGGGGGAAAAGCATCTCCCGGATTTTTATATACAATGCCATGAGAATTATTGGAAAAGGTCTTTTATGGGGAAATATTATTGCACTCACTCTGGCAGGTATTCAGCAACAGACCGGGCTGATCAGGCTGCCAAAGGAATCATATTATGTGAGTACTGTTCCTGTTGATCTCAATATATGGCATATATTATTAATCAATGCAGGAACAGTAATCGTATGTGCTTTTATGCTGATTTTCCCCTCAAGGATTATCGGGCGCATCGATCCGGTTAAAAGTATCCGGATGCAATAGTTACAGCTTTATAACCGCATTCTGAGCATCAGGATATGGTCCTTCTGCTACTCCGTCAGCTTCTGCATCGGTAATCCACTGATTTCCATTAACAAGATATCTGAATTGATATGTTGCCGGAGCATCAAGATTTAGTGCTGCTGAGAAAGATCCGTCTTTCAGCTTTTTCATGGGGTTTGCTTCTGCATCCCAGTTATTGAAATCACCAACAATACTGCATGTGGCAGCATCATCAACCATTGAACCAGTGACTTTAAACCGCACTTTGCATGAGGTGTTTCCCTTTAAATATTGTTTTGTTGTACTCATAATCGTAGATGTTTTTATTGATAATTTTCACAAAACGAAGACAAAGAAACACATAGGAATGATAATGGATTGTGTTTTATTATGAAATAATTGTTAAAAGTGTATGGATGCTTTATTTCCTTTGTTTGTGGAAATATTGTCTTAATTATTTGAAAAACAAAAAATTATGATTGCAGTGGTAAAAATGCAAACGATTGTATTCTGCTTACTTTTTATGCAGTCCGCACTCTCTCGTATCGGGGTTTTCCCACCACCAGCGTCCGGCACGAATGTCTTCTCCCGGGAAAATTGCCCTTGTACAGGGCTGACAACCAATACTCGGGTATCCCTTTTTATGAAGCGGGTTTACAGGAACATTGTTTCTGTCAACATATTCCCAAATCTCATTCTCTGACCAATCTATCAATGGGTTGATCTTTATGAGGTTATTTCCCTCATCCCACTCCACAGTCTGCATATCTGCACGTGTAACCGACTGGCTTCTGCGTAAACCGCAAATCCAGGCATCAAGACCTTTAAAAGCGCGCTTTAAGGGTTCTATCTTTCTGATATGACAGCAGAGCTTCCGGTTTTCCACACTTTTGTAAAAAAGATTAATCCCCTTTTCATTAACCATCTCCTCAACGGATTTATAGTCAGGAAAATAGGTGGCAATTTTTATATCATATTTCTGACAGGTCCTGTCAAGTAAATCGTAAGTTTCAGGGAATAATCTTCCGGTATCAAGCGTGAAAACCGGAGTAGACAGTTTCTGCTTTACCAGCATATCTGTCAGTACCTGGTCTTCGGCTCCAAGACTGGAAGAGAGAGCTACTCTATCATTAAATTCTTCTGCTAAAAAGCTCAGAATCTCCTCAGCAGTTTTACCGCTAAGTATTTTATTCAGTTCTTCTGCCTTTGTTTTGCTCATAATAGTCGTTTATGGCCGCTAAGATAAAGAAATCCTGCTATTCGCCCTTTTCACTATCTTTACAAAAAACCAAACGATGAAAAAGCTGGATAAATTCATTAAGCAACGCTACGAGCTCACGATGAAAAAAATCGAACTCGAAGGAAAGGCAGAACGCGGTGCAGCAACGGATAATGACAATGAAACACTGAGAATTGTCCTTGAAAAGCTCGATGACCTGAACTCGCGAATCACGGAGATCAAAAAGAAATAAATATCGATTTTTTCAACGTTGGTGATTGGAGAGACGTCGGGTCTTCGCGTCCCGGCGGGAGTGGGATGTGGGCTCGGCTCCGCTCGCCCACCATCGGCTCCGCTCGCCAACCGTCGGATTGGGTCTGATGTCTGGAGAGACGGCGATTCATCGCGTCTCGGGGTACATGGCCGGTGCCTGAGCGGAGCCGAAGGCACATTTATCTCTTAACCGCAAAGGCGCTATGACGCGAAGAACTACGCAAAGCATCTACAACCTCTGAAATTTTATTCCCATATGATTTTACCGGGACCTCTTTTCTGCGAAGCAGGAATCCCGGAAGTTTCCGGGCCCCTCTGCGAATAACTCTAAAATCAATTGATAATTAGAAGAGATTGCTTGAAGATTTAAATGCGATTTAATCAAGGACAATAAAAAAAACTCTGTGTAATTTTTTTTATTTCCTTAGTAAATACGCACGGCCGTGCGTATCTATATTATATGACTCAACTTTTTCCCTTGACCCCAATAACGACAACAAAAAAAGGCTGCCAAACCTGACAACCTTTACTTGTAGCGGGGACGAGAATTGAACTCGTGACCTCCGGGTTATGAATCCGACGCTCTAACCGACTGAGCTACCCCGCCATCACTTTCGGACGGCAAAAATATAAAAAAAATGGAATATTCCACCGCATGCAGGAAAAAAACTTACCTCTGTTTTTTCTTAGGTCACAGGTGGTGTAAGCCTTGAACGTTTTATCTGCGACATTACCACTCCTCCGATTACCGTTACCATTCCAACAATTTTCATCGCCGTAAACTCCTCCTTTAAAACAATAAAGGACGTAACTGCCGTAAAAAACGGGATTAGATTGCTAAACAGATTTGTTCTGCTTACTCCAAGTTCTCTGGTTCCAATAGTAAAAAATATAAAGGCCAGTGAACTGCCAAAAATCGCCAGTAAAATGATATTTGTAATAAGCTCTCCGGTAATCTTTGTTTCTGTAAATTGTTGGAAATCAAATATAAAAAACAACGGCAGAAATAAGAATATTCCAATCAGATTTTGTGTCGCTACTATTGTTGCAGAGGAGTATTTTACTGCCAGCTTTTTAAGCACAATAGCATAAAATACAGCGCTTATCACAGCCATGGTGAGCCAGATAAGGCCTTTGCCACTTGCACGTATATTAAACTCCGGCCCGTTTAGCATCACTACAATTCCGGCCAGCGACAGCACCATTCCCAGTATGTTGATTACCGACAGACGCTCTTTATAAATAGTTCGTGCCGCAATAGCTGTAAATACAGGAATCGTAGCGATAATTACTGCACTCACAGTAGCACTGCTGTGCTTTACGCCATAATTCTCCCCGATAAAGTATATAAATGGATTAAATACCGCAGATAATAAAAAAAGCCCGTAATCCTTTTTTGATACTTTCTGAACTCTTCCAAAAAGTTTTAAAAAACCGAAAATTATCGCGGATGAAACGATTAGCCGAAATAGTATTATCGTCACAGGCTCCCAGTAATCAAGTACTATCTTCGTCCAGACAAAGGTCATTCCCCAAAAAACCATGGAGAGAATTACCAGAATATATACCCAACTTTTTGATTTCATATCTGCTGTTTGCGTGCACAAATGTAATCTTTTTTAAAAGGTCTGTAACATTTCAATACCTCTCTGTGTCATAGCTGTGTTTGTACATTTTAACTCCATAATCTTATGAAAAGAATTATTATTCTGATTATTGCTGTATGCTTTGTCGGCGGCGGCTTTTCAGCTTTTGCTGATGAATATGAAAAAGTATCCGAAGAGTCTTTCTCAGTTTCAAAAAATGCTTCTCTGACTATTCAAAACAGATATGGCGATATTCTGCTCAATACCTGGGATAAGGATGAGGTTAAAATTACTGTTACTGTGATTTGCGAAACCGCCAGAAAAGATAAAGCGGACAGGTTTTTTGAAAAAGTTGATATCGAAATGCAGGGAAATAAAGATGCAGTTCGTGCTGAGACTCACCTCAGATTCAATAATTCCAAAGTAAAGAGCTTTGCCATAAACTATACAATTTACGCTCCGGCCTCACTGACCTTCTATCTGAATAATAGATTTGGAGATGTTTTTCTTCCCGACCTTGGTGGTGCCCTCATTCTTGACCTTCAGTACGGTGAGTTTTCTATCGGTCGCTTGCTGAATGATAAAAATCAGCTCGATATTGCCTTCTCTGAGGGTGAAATTGCCTACTTTGAGGCTGGATTGATTGATATTGAATATTCCGAATTAGAGATTGAATCCGCAAAAATCATAACTGTAGACAGCGATTTCTCTGACATCTCCATAGAAAAAGCTGCTTTGATGAATGTTGAAACAGGGTATGATGAAATCGAAATTGGTGAAGTTGATGAGCTGATTATCGAATCCGATTTCTCGGAAATAGATATTACAGTGCTAAACAACAGGCTGAACGGTAATTTGAATTATGGTGAACTTGACCTGGAAAGAACCCGTTCATCAGTATCAGATATATATCTGACAGGGAAATTTACAGAAATATACTGTGGTTTGACTGCCGGGATAACATGGAAATTCCTCGCGAATGCTGAGTTTACTGATATCGACTTCAGTCATGATGTGAATTACATAGGAAAATCTGATGAAAATACATTTAAGAAGATATATTCAGGGTTACTCTGGGATAAAAAAGACCCTTCTGCAGTTTTTACTCTCGAAGCTAAAAATTGTGATGTAAAAATCGAAAAATTATAACACTAAATATGATTACAATGAAAAAATTTGCAACTATTATTCCAGTTATCGCCGGACTCGTGATGATAACTCTGTTCTCGTCATTTATCATTAAAGGTAATGGAAATGTGGTTTCTGAGAAACGTAATGTTTCCGAATTCACTGCCATTGATGTTAGTCATGGCTTTGACGTTATTATTACTCAGGGTGATGCCTGCACTGTGGAAGTGGAAGCCGATGAGAACCTTCAGGAGGTTATTGTGACAAAGGTGAAAAACGGCGTACTTCACGTATATGCCAAGGAGAATATCCGTAAGGCAAAGAAAACCGCCATTTATATCTCTTTCAAAGAGCTTGAAATGCTTGAAGCAAGTGGCGCTGTTGACCTGGAGACTGCCGGAGTAGTTACAGGAAGAAAGCTTAAAGTTCGTTGTAGTGGCGCTTCAGATCTGGAGCTTTATGTTGAGTATGAAGACATAAGAATTGATGTTAGTGGTGCCAGTGACCTTGATATTGAAGGCTCAACACATTTTCTTAATGCAGATGTTTCAGGCGCTTCAGATATTGATGCTTTCCAGCTTGATGCCGCAAAAGTTATTGTTGATGCCAGCGGTGCAAGTAATATTAAAGTTCATGCATTAAAATCAATTGAAGCTGAAGCCAGTGGTGCTTCAGATATTAAATATAAAGGTAATCCTGAAATACTTGGTATCTCCACTTCCGGTGCCGGAGACGTACGGAAACTCTAATCTTCGGTTTTACGTATCATTTCCAGGAATTCACCTTCTGAAATTATTGGTATACCCAGCTTGTTTGCTTTTTCAAACTTGCTGGGTCCCATTTTTTCCCCTGCAACAACAAAATCAGTATTTCCTGAGATGCTGCCGGCACTCTTTCCACCAAATTTTATTATCGCTTCCTTTATTTCATCCCTGCTGAAATGAGTGAATACTCCGCTTACTACGAAAGTCTTTCCTTCCAAAATATTCTCCTCCTCTGACGACTCTTCCGACAGTAATTCCATCTGAATACCATGATTTTTAAGTCGTTCAATGATTTCCAGATGTTCCGCATTGCTGAACCAGTCGGTGACACTCTCCGCAATCCTTTCACCTATTTCATCCACAAGAATCAATTCCATTATTGTGGCCATCTTAAGTGCATCCATCGTTTTATAGTGAACTGCCAGCTTTCTTGCAACAGTCTCCCCGACATAACGGATCCCCAGCGCATACAGTACCCTTGCAAACGGCACCTTCCTGGACTTCTCCAGGCTTTCAAGTATGGCATTGGCAGATTTTTCCCGCAGACTTACTTTTCTTGGCTCTTTGCCATCATGAATAATGGTTTTTTCCAGTCCGTTCAATTTGTCAAAGGTAAGATCATAGAGATCTGCCGCGTTTCTAACCAGTCCACTGTCGAACAGCATCTCGATTTTTCCTTCTCCAAGGCTCTCGATATTCATTGCCTTCCGGCTGATAAAATGTTCCAGCTTTCCCTTTATCTGCGGTGGGCATCCCTCTTCGTTCGGACAATAATGGTTTGCCTCACCCTCTTTTCTTGTCAAAGGGGTTTTACACTCCGGGCATAACTCGGGGAAAGTGACTCTCTCTGCATTATCTTTTCTTGTGGCAGTGTCAACTCCCACAATTTTAGGAATGATTTCACCGCCTTTTTCCACAAAAACCCTGTCGGACAGGTGCAGATTGAAAGATTCTATAAAATCCATGTTGTGCAGGGAAGCTCTTTTTACTGTTGTTCCCGCAAGAAGTACGGGCTTGAGATTTGCTACAGGCGTTATGGACCCTGTTCTTCCTACCTGAAAACTAACCGAATCAAGGATTGTGGAGACCTGCTCAGCCTTAAATTTGTAGGCAATTGCCCACCTCGGGGTCTTGGCTGTAAAACCCAGCAGCTTTTGCTGCTGATAGTCATTTACCTTTATCACAACACCGTCGATATCATATTCCAGCTCGTGGCGCCCCTGATCCCATAAATTTATAAACTCCATTATCTCTTCGATAGTTTTGCATCGTGATATGGTATTAGGCACATTAAAACCCCATGTGGCTGCTGCACGTAAATTATCATAATGATTATCTCCTGGCAGGTTTTCGCCCTGAACAAAGTAGAGAAAGCAATCCAGCCCGCGTTTGGCAACTTCCGCCGAGTCCTGCATCTTCAGAGATCCTGCAGCAGCATTTCTTGGATTTGCAAAAAGTTGAAGACCCTGGGTCGTCCGCTCTTCATTCAAACGGTTGAATGATGAATGCGGCATGATAATCTCTCCACGGATTTCAAAAGATTCCGGGAAATTGCCCTGCAGACGTAACGGTATGCTCTTTATTGTCTTTACATTCATGGTGACATCATCTCCCTGAATACCATCGCCGCGTGTTAGCGCATGATCCAAAATGCCGTTTTCATAAGTAAGACTAATGGCTACTCCGTCGTATTTTAATTCACAAACAAACTCCGGAGTTGTACTAATGTTTTTTTCTACTCTCTTTAGAAAGTCAATCAATTCACCCTCACTGTAAGTATTTCCCAACGAAAGCATCGGTGTGCCGTGTTTTCGGGTTTCAAAATCCTTTGTAAGGTCTCCTCCCACCCGAAAAGTAGGTGAATCAGGTAAACGAAAATCATACTCTTTCTCCAGCTTTTCAAGCTCTTTGAGCAACATATCAAACTCCTGGTCCGGAATCTCCGGCATCGCCTTTACATAATACAAATAATTGTGCCGGTTGAGATTGGAAGTCAGGGCTTTAATCTTTTCGATTGCTTTTTCTCTGTTCATAGTCTTATCTCTGAGCTCAACAAAGATAGTATAATCTTTGCGCTCAAACTTTGTAAATAACACCAATAATATTGCTAACTTTACATTGTAAAAGAATTATCATGACCGGCCATAAACTTAGGATAAAAAGTCAAGTATCTGAACTGGAACGTATTGCACTGTTTCTCGAGGAGTTGGGTGATCTTTATGGCCTCTCCATGAAAGTCGTAATGAATCTTAACCTCGTTTTGGAAGAGTTGGTGACCAACACTATTTTTTACAGTTTTAAAGACAGTAATGACCATTTCATAGAAATCCATGCTGATGCTGATGATGAAAAAATCAGAATTATCATTGAAGATGACGGAGAACCTTTTGATCCTACTGCCAAAGGTACTCCCGAATCATTGGGAAAGCCTATCGAAGAGCAGCAAATTGGTGGTCTGGGAATTCACCTTGTGAAAAATCTTATGGACTCCTTTACATATGAAAGAGTTGATGATAAAAACAGAGTTTACCTTATAAAAAACCGATAATATGAATATTGATGTCAGAGATAGTGGGAGTGTCAAAGTTGTGGCTGTGGATGGCAGGCTCGACACAACGAACTATAATGAGCTTGAAGCAGTCGTTAACAAATTAATAAATGAAGGAGTAAAAGATGTCGTTTTCGACTTGTCAGCACTGGAGTATATCAGCTCCTCGGGCCTCAGGGTTATGCTGCTGACACTTAAGAAAACAGGCGCTGCAGGAGGAAAGCTGATTCTCTGTAATATGAAGGAGGGCATTCGCGAGATTTTTGAAATTTCAGGATTTACTACCATCTTTACCATCATGCCTGATATGAACGATGCATTGAATCAATTCTGATATGGCAATATATATTCACGATAAAAACCCGGCATCATTAACCCTTGGTGATCAGCTTAAAGCTCTTCCTAAAACTCCCGGAATCTGCATGTTTATTGATATTGTAGGATCTACTGCTGAAAAATATCAAAACGGAGTAGAGGTGTGGGGAAAAAAACTAAACAATACGTTCAACTTTATCTCATTCCTGAATAATTTCCCGAAGCATATAGTGAAAGGTATTGGTGATGAGATTATGCTGTATATCCCTGACGATGAGCTTACAAAACATGAATCGCTGAATAGCTGTCTGGCATTGCTGGAAGAGATATATGCTACGCTGGATAATATCATTAACTTTCCTCTGCCTGATCTTTTTATGAACTGTAAGGTGGCCATGCATTACTGTACTGAGGTCTATAATATCACCTTTTTGGAAAATTATAATGATTATTACGGTATTGATATCGATATGACTGCCAGACTTACCAAGAAGGCTGTGACAAACCGAATTGTAATAAGTGAAACTTTCTTTAAGAAGGTAGTTGAAGATCTGGCAGCCTCCGGCAGAGGATATACCCCTGAAGTTATCTCCAAAATTTCAGATAAATATATTGAAGACTTTAAAGGTGTCCCCGAACCTGTTGAGTTAAGGGTTATTGATGTGTGATCTTTGACTTAAGAAAGTCTTTTGTATAACCCTCTTTTATTGAAACCATCTCTTCGGGTGTTCCCTGATATACGATCTTTCCGCCCTTATTGCCGCCCTCAGGCCCAAGATCTATGATGTGATCAGCCGATTTGATGACCTCCATGTTGTGTTCAATAACAAGCACGGTATGACCCTTCTCAATAAGCGCATTAATTGCCGATAAGAGCTTGTGAATATCATGAAAATGTAAACCGGTGGTAGGCTCATCAAATACAAACATGGTTGTTTTGTCAGTCGTTCCTTTTGTAAGAAAAAATGCCAGTTTTATACGCTGTGCTTCACCTCCCGACAGTGTGCTGCTGGGCTGACCAAGTTTCAGATACCCGAGCCCCACATCCTGTAATGGCTGTAACTTGGCTGAAATCTTTGCCTCTGCATTGTTGCGTTTGGCTTTCTCACTGAAAAACGTAATCGCATCATCAATGGTCATATCCAGAATATCACTGATAGTCTTTTCCCTGTATTTGATATCCAGCACTTCAGTTTTATACCTTTTCCCGTGGCAGCTTTCACATGTAAGCACAATGTCAGCCATAAACTGCATCTCAATGTGTACAAGCCCTTCGCCCTCGCACTCATCACATCTTCCGCCTTCCACATTGAAAGAGAAGAAACCCGGTTTGTATCCACGTACTTTTGACAGCTGTTGTGAGGCGTATAAAGCCCTGATGTCATCAAAAGCCTTTACATAGGTCGCAGGGTTCGAGCGTGAACTCCTTCCTATGGGGTTCTGATCGATAAGTTCAATATCGCTCAGCATCCTGATATCACCCGAAATATTATTGTGTTTCCCGGTTTTCCCGCCATGTCCGCCATAGATTTTCTTCAGGGCAGGGTAGAGGATCTGTTTTATCAGTGTTGTCTTTCCCGAACCACTTACTCCTGTAACAACGGTAAGGCATTGCAGTGGTATGTTTACATCAATATTCTGAAGGTTGTTCTCACGGGCACCCGTTATCTCAATGTAATCTTTCCATTTTCTTCGAACCTCCGGAACAGGGATGAGATTGGTGTCTTTAATATATCTTGCCGTAAGTGTTTCTCCCTCTTCTTTGAGCTCTTGAAATGAACCCTGAAATACCAGCTCACCACCGTGGCTCCCCGCTTCAGGTCCGATGTCAATGATCTCATCCGCTGCCTGTATAATCTCTTCATCATGCTCCACAACAATTACGGTATTTCCAATGTCACGCAGCCTTTTGAGCACCTTTATGAGCCTGTGGGTATCACGGGGATGCAAACCTATACTCGGTTCATCCAGAATGTACATGGAGCCAACCAGACTGGAACCAAGCGATGTTGCCAGATTAATACGCTGCGACTCACCTCCTGAAAGGGTATTGGATAGCCTGTTTAAGGTTAGATACCCAAGGCCAACATCTGATAACACTTCCAGCCTGTTGGTGACTTCCTTGATAAGCCTTGCGCTGACTTTCCGGTCGTAACTGTCTAATTCCAGTGCTGCAAAGAACTTAAGAGATTCATCTACAGGCATTAACACAAGGTCGGTAATGGATTTTCCGCCAACTTTCACATAACCGGCGTCCTTCCTTAACCTCGAACCTTTGCATTCCGGACAAACCGTCTTTCCACGGTACCTGCTAAGCATCACACGATATTGAATCTTGTAATTCTGCTCTTCCAGGTGTTCGAAGAACTCATCAAGTCCTTTAAAGTATTTATTCCCTGTCCAGAGAAGGGCGTATTCTTTATCAGATAATTGATGGATAGGTGTGTGTATGGGAAAGTTAAATTTTGAAGATTGTGTGACAAGCTGATCTTTCCATTTTCCCATTTTTTCTCCTTTCCAGCATACAATGGCACCATCATATACCGAGAGATTTCTGTTTGGGATTACCAGGTCCGGATCAATACCGATAACACTGCCAAAGCCTTCACAATGCTTGCATGCACCGTAAGGATTATTAAAGCTGAAAAAATCAGATGTGGGCTCTTCGAATACTATTCCGTCCAGCTCAAAACGATTTGAAAACTCTTCAACCTTAAAAGACTCATTAATAAAAGTATATACAAAGCAAGTCCCTTCTCCTTCCAGAAACGCCGTTTGGGCTGAATCTGCCAGTCTGCTTATATAACTGTCATCCTCCTGCTCAGGAGAAACAAAACGATCTATCAATAGCCTGAAGTCACTCCTTTTAACTTTCTTTTTGTCAGAAAGAATCTCTTCAATACGGACGATCTTTTCTTTATGGATAATTCTGCTGTAGCCCTGTTGCACCAGAATTCCAAGGTGAGCCTCTGTTGCTCGTCCCGATGGAATTACCAAACGGCACCCTATCATCCCTTTTGTGCCGGGTTTCAGGTTTGTGATGTGTTCAGTGACATCTGTAACAGTATGTTTTATTACTCTGTTGCCGGATACAGGACTATATGTCTTTCCTATTCTTGCATACAGAAGTTTCAGGTATTCATAAATCTCTGTACTGGTTCCTACTGTACTGCGCGGATTTCTGGTATTTACCTTCTGCTCAATGGCAATTGCCGGCGAAATACCTTTGATATACTCCACTTCAGGCTTCGACATTCTGCCAAGAAATTGCCTGGCGTACGAACTCAGGCTTTCCACATATCGCCGTTGACCCTCGGCATATAAAGTATCAAATGCCAGTGACGACTTTCCGGATCCCGACAACCCTGTAATTACTACCAGTTTATTCCTCGGAATAGCTACATCTAACTGCTTTAAATTATGTACTTTTGCACCTTTAATGATGATAAACTTTTGCGGATCATATGTGGTGATATCCTGTGCCTTTTTCATGTGCCAAAGATAGTAATATCTCGCTTTGAGACCGTATTGTACAAAAAGTGTTAAAATATGTTATTCTCTGTGCACATTTGTTAAAAACTTGCGTCATTAAAGTATTTGTGCTATATTTGCATTGTAATGTGATACTAAAAATAGAATCAACACGTTTAATTTAAGTCTAATCAAAATAACGTTATCGGAAAATATCTACGCTACTGAACAATAACAGCATTTAAAGAACACATTATGAACAGACACGTCGCTGTGACTGATCAGGAGCTGGTGAAAAGATATTTGTCCGGAGATTCTATATCCCTCGAACGTCTCATCAGTCGTCATAAAAATAAGGTCTACGCGTATATCCTGATGGTCGTAAAAGACAGAGACCTTGCCGATGATATTTTTCAGGACACTTTTGTTAAAGTGATCCATACCCTGCGCAATGGTTCCTACAAGGAAGAAGGTAAGTTTATTCAATGGGTTATGCGTATTGCTCATAACCTTACCATTGATCATTTTCGAAAATCAAAACGTCTGCCGGTTATCGAAAACGGTAATGATGATTATGATATCCTCGAAACACTCCGGCTTACTGACCCTTCCATTGAAGAAGAACTGATTTCAGCTCAGATTCATAATGATCTTCGACAGCTTATCGAATTGCTGCCCGAAGAACAAAAAGAGGTACTCAAAATGAGACATTATAATGAAATGAGCTTCAAGGATATTGCAGAGCAAACAGAAGTGAGTATCAACACCGCTCTGGGTCGTATGAGGTATGCCTTGATTAACCTGCGAAAAATTATTCAGGAAAAAGAACTCGCACTTACCATGTGATTTTTTTCTGTTAATACAATATCTCCATCCTGAGGGCGTTGCTATATAAACACCTTAAAATTTATGGTATAGCCTATGGATAAAACTTACACTCAGGATGAATCCTTTTTTATTTTTAATGAAGAGTTTGACGAGTCTGTAATTCAGGAGATTCCGGAAAATATTACCCCGGAGCAGAGTTTAGTGGATGCAGTATTGGCCTACGACAAAGCACTCTCCTGCATGCATACCAAAACAGTCGGAATCACATCATTAATGTTAAACTAAAGGATTAAAAAGCTTTTTTGCGCTGCATATGTTTCACGCTGAGGCGGAAGGATGTGCAGCGTTTCTTTTTGTACCTTTACACCCCATGAAAAGAGAAGAAAGATTTCAAAATATTATCAATTGGTTTCAGGATAATAACCCCGAAGCAGATACTGAACTCGATTACTCAAACCCTTATGAGTTACTTGTTGCCGTAATTCTCTCCGCACAATGTACTGATAAGCGTGTTAATATTATTACGCCGCCCTTCTTTGAACGATTCCCTGATGTGGAAACCCTCGCAGCTGCAAGTGTTGGGGAGGTGTTCTCATTCATAAAAAGCTGCTCATATCCAAATAATAAGGCAAAACACCTTTGTGGTATGGCACGGAGGTTACTGGAGGATTTTAACGGTGTTGTTCCTGAAGAAATTCATGAACTGCAGAAACTTCCCGGAGTTGGTCGAAAAACTGCAAATGTGATTGCTTCAGTAGTATTTAACAAACCGGCTATGGCTGTTGATACCCATGTTTTCAGAGTTTCAGAACGTATTGGCCTTACATGGAGAGCTAAAAACCCTTTGGAAGCTGAAAAACAATTGGTTAAGTATATCCCGGAAGAGCTCATACCAAGAGCCCATCACTGGCTCATTTTGCATGGCAGGTATGTGTGTAACGCAAGAAAACCTAAATGCAGGGAATGCGGTATTAAAGAGTGGTGCAAATATTATCAAAACAACATCCCTGAAGGATAGTTTTTTGTGAACTTTTTGGGCTGCACTTAGTTTATTTGCTGAATAAACATTTAAAAATATTTACTATGGCACTTCTTCAACCCGGAGATAAAGCTCCTGACTTTACTGCTCAGGACCAGTTTGGAAATACTGTTTCATTAAAAGACTTTTCCGGTCATAAACTCATATTTTATTTTTATCCCAAGGATAATACTCCCGGCTGTACTGCCGAAGCATGTAATCTAAGAGATAATTATGATGCACTGCTGGAAAAAGGATTCAATATTATCGGTGTTAGTAAAGACTCTGAGAAATCACATATACGCTTCACTGAAAAGTACGATCTTCCATTTCCGCTGATTCCTGATACAGACCTCGGAATTATAAAAAGTTACGGTGTCTGGGGACCCAAGAAAATGGCCGGTCGTGAGTACGAAGGTATTTATCGTACAACTTATATTATCGATGAAAATGGATACATAGAGAAAGTCTTCCAAAAAGTAAATACAAAGGATCATACAGCACAGATACTGGCCGAATATCAGGATTAAAGCCTTATATCCAACCTTTCTGATTGTTTCTTATTTTTTCTTTTTGTAGATTTGAAACCCTCCGTAATGATAAATTTTTAATCATTTTTTTATTACGGTGGGTTATTTTTTTGCTTTTTCTGCATTAAACAAAGAACAAAACAAAATATTATTATGAGTGAGGATAAACAAAATTCGGAGAAAATGAAGGCGTTGAAGCTTACGCTCGACAAGATCGAAAAAGCTTACGGAAAAGGAACAATTATGAAGCTGGGTGATGATGCTATTGAAGATATCCCTTCCATAAGCACCGGATCAATAAGCCTTGACACAGCTCTTGGAATCGGGGGGCTTCCCAAAGGCAGAGTGGTTGAAATTTATGGCCCTGAATCTTCAGGTAAAACAACCCTCGCCATTCATGCAATTGCTGAAACACAACGTGCCGGAGGTATCGCAGCTTTTATCGATGCAGAACACGCTTTCGACCGTTTCTATGCTCAGAAACTTGGCGTGGATATTGAAAATCTCCTTATATCACAGCCCGATAACGGTGAACAGGCACTAGAAATAACTGATAACCTTATCCGCTCCGGAGCAATTGATATGATCGTCATTGACTCTGTGGCCGCACTAACTCCCAAATCTGAAATTGAAGGTGAAATGGGTGATTCCAAAATGGGATTACAGGCCAGGCTTATGTCACAGGCATTAAGGAAACTTACAAGCACCATCAGTAAAACAGGCTGTGTTTGCGTTTTTATCAATCAGTTAAGGGAGAAAATTGGTGTGATGTTCGGCAACCCTGAAACAACAACCGGTGGTAATGCACTTAAATTCTACTCCTCTGTACGCCTCGATATTCGTCGTACCTCCAGTATCAAAGACAGCGAAAATGTGATTGGTAACAGAGTGAAAGTGAAAGTTGTGAAAAATAAGGTTGCACCTCCTTTCCGTCAGGCAGAATTCGATATTATCTATGGTGAAGGAATATCCAAACTTGGTGAGATTATCGATCTTGGTGTGGATAACAACATACTTTCAAAATCCGGCTCATGGTACTCTTATGGCGAAACCCGTCTCGGGCAGGGTCGTGATGCAGTTAAGCGTCTTATCGCAGATAATCCGGATCTGGCAGATGAACTGGAAGCTAAAATTCGTGAAGCACTGAATAAATGAGAAAAATAAAAATTCTTGCGGGGGTAGCCTTCTGTGCTGCCCTCCTTCAATTTTCCGCTTGCAAAAATAATGTCACAGTATCTGATGACTCCACTGCCGGAATAATCTCCGACAGCATACCTTTCACTATTGATTCGCTGCGCAACAGAGCGATTTTTCGTACTCAGAACGATAGCCTCGTGGAAGCACTTCAGGATATCGATGTGGTTATTAATGAAGAGGGACTTACTGTTGAAAATGGAATTGCATTATCGGAAATCTATCTTCTGATGGGTAAGGCAGATCAGGCGCAGAGAACACTTTATAATGTTATGGAAACTCATCCTGAAGATGCAGCGCTCTTTACAGCTATGGCAAGAGTATTCCTCATCAGACAAAATTACGCCATGTGTCATAACTATGCAGCAAAAGCATACGATCTCGACCCGTCGCTTACCATGCCTGTGTTCTACGACGGACTTGCCAATGCTGAAGAAGGTGACACTATAAAGGCCATAAATTGTTTCAGTAATGTTCTGCTTGTAGATCCTGAACATTATGACTCGATGATTCAACTGGGTCTGATATACAGCAGTCTTAAGGACCCGCTTGCAATGCAATACCTGCAAAGAGCAATTGAGGTTTTCCCGGAAAGTACCGAGGCATTACATCTTTTGGGTCTTTTTTATCAGGAAACCGGGGAATATCGGCAGGCTCTCGATACCTATGACAGAATTCTTCAGTTTGCTCCGGAGTATGTTCATGCACTTTATAATTCGGGATTCGTGCATTTAGTATACCTGTCAAATTATGATAGTGCAGCCATGTTTTTTGACAAGGCAATTTCGATTCAACCGGAATATGTTGATGCACTCTATAATTTGGGATATGCAAATGAATTATCCGGTGATTTTGAAGAGGCAAGAAAATATTATCGTCGGGTATTGGAAATCCGGCCGGATTATGTCTTTGCCATCCAGGGAATACAGCGGGTACGCCCATAATTAGCAATTGTTCATCTTTTTTGACAAAAGTCCGTTTTAAACGTTTTCCGCGGTTTTTTGTGTCAGGTGGTATGACTATTCGGAAAATCTGAGAACGTTCGTTATATCATTTCAAAATAAGTCATTTTAAGTAGATGATTATCAGTCTATTAGTGTTTATATTTTTTTGATATAAATGTAATGAGCTGTAGGTCAGATAAATAGCAAATCAGGTCGCACTACCCGACAACCAGGCTCCCCAGCTGGTAAACAGCAAACGAAACTATCCAGGCAAGAACGGTAGTATACCCGACCTCAAAAAGCGCATATTTCCATCGTCCCGATTCTTTTTTTATTGTTGCAATCACACCAATGCACGGGAAATAGATTAATATGAAAAGCATGAATGATATCGCTGTCAGTGGTGTGAAAAGTGGTTTGCCTTTGTCAGGACCGGATAAGATTACCTGATTCCGGATTCGTTCCGAGATACTTTGATCTGCAGAGCTATTAATGTCGGGAGGGAAAAGTACTCCCAATGTTCCTACCACAACCTCCTTGGCAGGAATACCGGCAATGATGGCACAGGTCATTTTCCAGTCAAATCCCAATGGCGTCATGACAGGCGTAATAATCCTGCCGATTTTACCAATATAACTGTTTAACTGTTGCTCGCTTTTCATCTGCTGCCGCAGGAAGTCAGCTTCTTTAAGGAATTCAGCTTCCAGAGCAGGATCTGTTGCCGTGGATGCAAGTGTTTCTTTTTGAGCAATCTGCGTGCTGTAATCTATTGAGAACTCCTGTTTTCTTGGGAAGTATCCCAATGCCCAGATAATGATTGTTGCAATCAGAACAACACCACCAATTTTACGGATGTATGCTGCTGAATTGATCCACATATGCTTAAAAACACTCTTTCCGGTAGGTACCCGGTAAGGAGGTAATTCCATGACAAATGGTACATCCTGCTTTTTGAAAAATGCATGCTTAAAAAATAGTGCAGTTAATATGGCAAATAGAATACCTGTAAGATAGATTGCAAACAGAATGGTGCCCTTGTAATTTTCAAAAAATGCGGATATAAAAAGAATATATACAGGCAAACGGGCACCACATGACATAAACGGAGTTATGAGCATGGTAATCAGCCTGTCACGACGGCTCTCAATGATTCTGGCAGACATAATCGCCGGTACATTGCATCCAAATCCCATAATCAATGGAATAAATGACTTTCCGTGAAGCCCGATGCGATGCATCGCCTTGTCCATAATAAACACTGCCCGGGCCATATACCCACTGTCTTCCAGCAATGAAATAAAGAAATACAACAGTACAATATTTGGTAAAAAGACGATTACTCCTCCAACACCTCCCAGAATTCCATCTATGAGAAAATCTTTGAACATGTTGTCAGTCATTCCCTTATCAATTGCACCCCCAAGGAGGGCAATTCCATTTTCAATCCACTCCTGAGGATATGCACCCAGGGTGAATGTAAGGTAGAAAATAGCCCACATGATTAAAAGAAAGATGGGGAAAGCATAGAGCCTGTGGGTAAAGAATATATCTATAAGGTCTGATTTTCGGATGCGCCGCTTTTTTGCCGGCTTGTAAGTCTCTTTTACCGCCCCCGCAATAAAACCATATTTCGCATCCGTAATAATAGTCTCAGAGTCTTCTTTAATGAATGCTTCAATGATGCTAATCTGTTGATGAACTATCTCTTTAACCTCTTCAGCATTGGGAATTAACTCGATTTTATTCCAGGCCTCTTCATCCTTTTCCAGCAATTTGATTGCAAGAAATCGTCCTGATATCCTTGCTGTCAGATGCTTGTTTTCAGGTCTGGCAAGCGTTTCACGGATTTTAGTTATTGCAAGCTCAATGGCTTTACCATATGAAATGTGAATATGCCTGGAAGTATCATCTTTACCTTCATAAACATCAATGATCTTTTTAAGAAGATCCTCAACACCTTTACCTTTCGAACCGACAGTAGGAACCAACGGCATACCAAGCAGTTTTCCCAGATATTCGTGATTTAGCGAATCTCCGTTTTTTGTCATGTCGTCGTACATGTTCAGGGCTGCAACTATCCTGATATCCATGTCGATAAGCTGTGTCGTGAGGTATAGGTTTCGCTCAAGATTTGATGCATCGAGTACATTTACCACAATATCAGGTGCCTTCTCCTGGATGTAATTCCTGACATATAACTCTTCAGGTGAGTATGCTGTAATAGAGTAAGTTCCGGGAAGGTCTGTGACATTTATCTGGTATCCGTCCATGAAAAACCGTGCCTCTTTTGACTCAATGGTAACGCCGCTGTAGTTTCCTGTGCGCTCGTGCATTCCACTGGCCCTGTTGAAAAGTGAGGTCTTGCCGGAATTGGGGTTACCAACAAAGGCAATGTTTATTACCTTGCCCTTTTTTCTGGCATGGTTCTCAAGAAATTTTTCATCTACAAAAGGAATAGTCTCCGGAGGTAATTCGTTGCTTATGTGTTCCTTAAGATCTTGCACAGTGATTACTTCCACAAGCTGTGCCTCTGCATTCCGAAGAGAAACATTATATCCCAGAATATTGTACTCTATAGGATCGCCCAGAGGGGCTTTACGGACAACAGTAATCTCCCGGCCGGCCACAAAGCCCATCTCCATAATTCGTTTCCTGAAAGCGCCAATACCCCTGACCTTTGTTATATATGCTTTCTCTCCCTGCTGTAACTCGACAAGTGTCATTAACCTTATTTAGACTAATTTCAAATAGGCAAATATACAATATTTTGTCAGAAAACCAGAAATAAAACACTATTTATAATGTCCTGATATATAGGTTGTTGTGAGTTAAAGCCCGGCCATATTATAGTTTTTACTTTTGCCGGCCATAACAATGTAGTGGATATAGCGGTGTGCCGTTACCAAACGGTATCCCCAATGCGTTACGAAGTATTTTTTTAGCTCTGCAACTGCATTCTCCTTGGCAGCATGTGAGTTCTTCTGATAAAGCAATACAAAGTCTTTCAGGTCCTGATATATATCCGCAAAGTTATCTGCAAGGCTTCCTTTAATGGGATCATTAACATCAATATCATTATAATCGTGATACCAGTACTGATCCATCTCTGCAAATTTATCACGCAATGGTGTAAAGATACTTTCCCATTGTTCCTCAGTGATATACCTCTCATTGGCTTCCGGGTATTCTACTTCAATATCAGGAAGAAGGGTCCCTTTAAGGTAGAGTAGGGGACATATTTTCTGCATATAGTCAATGATTTCCTCCTGCCTGTATTCTTCGGTTTTTTCCACGAAAAGGCAAAACTCATTTGCTACGGTAAGCATCTCAAGTACGTTTCTCGATGCTACAGGGTCTTCTTTTGGTGTCATTATCTGAAAGTTTTAACAAGTTCGTCTAATTTCGTATCCAGTTCTTTCTCAGTCTTTTCAAAATCCTCCTGCTTCTCAAGATTTCCTTTTACACTAAAGTAGTACTTTATTTTCGGTTCAGTACCTGATGGCCGTGCAGTGATTTTTGTACCATCTTCAAGCAGGAACTGCATTACATTTGAAGAAGGAAGATTGATTTTTGTCTGATTTCCGGTTTTCATATCTGTTTTAATACTGTTCAGATAGTCAAAAACTGCTATTACAGGGATTCCGTTAATGGATTTTAACGGGTTGTTACGGTAGTTGTCCATCCAACCTGCAATTTCATCAGCTCCGGCTTTGCCTTGTCTGACAACTGAAAGCAGCCTCTCTTTATAGAATCCAAACTGCACATAGATCTCAGCCAGAAGGTCTTCAAGGGATTTGTTCTGTGACTGTGCCCAGGCTGCAGTTTCTGCAATCATGGCACAGGAGATAACAGCATCCTTGTCGCGTACATAATCACCCACCAGATAACCGTAACTCTCTTCACCGCCTACGAGAAAGCGCTTCCTGCCCTCGAACTCACGGATTATGGCAGCAATATATTTGAAACCGGTAAGTACATCGAAATTCTCAATATTAAAACTATCAGCAATCTCCTTCAGAAGTTCGGTAGTAACAATTGTTTTTACCATGAACTCATTTCCTTTTAATTGCTCTTTTTCCTTATTAAGGATATAATAGAAAAGGAGTGTTGCCGTCTGATTTCCGTTGAGAAGCTTGAAATCATCTGATTTATCTTTAATGGCGATACCGACGCGGTCGCTGTCAGGGTCTGTAGCCATAACAAGAGAAGCATCAACTTCTTTTGCCTTTTCAATGGCCATCTTTAAAGCCTCCGGTTCTTCCGGGTTCGGAGATTTTACTGTGGGGAAACTTCCGTCAACAACATTCTGAGCATCAACGGAAAAGATATTTGTAAAGCCGAATTTCTTTAACGCTTTGGGAACCAGCTCAACACCTGTTCCATGAATTGGTGTATAAACTATTTTCATATCGTGGTTAGCCCGGATTACTTCCGGCGATAAGCTGTATGTTGCCATTTTACTGAGATAGGCATTATCAACCTCTTCACCAATCATTGTAATCAACGTTTTGTCAGCATTGAATTTAACCGCATCCACGTCGGTGATTTTCAGCACCTCATCGATAATGTTTTTATCATGTGGCGCTATGATTTGCGCTCCGTCGTTCCAATATACTTTATAACCGTTATACTCTTTTGGATTGTGTGAAGCTGTAATAACAATCCCCGAGTGGCACTGAAGCTGACGTATGGCAAATGAGAGCTCCGGAGTAGGGCGCAGCGCATCGAAAAGAAAAACCTTTATTCCGTTGGCAGTCAGTACTGAGGATACGATATCTGCAAAAAATGTATTATTGATTCTGCAATCGTAGGCAATTGCAACTTTTATCTGTGTCTCTTCCGCAAAAGCCATGTTAAGGTAATTAGCAAGGCCCTGCGTTGCTTTTCCTACAGTATACTTATTCATTCTGTTTGTTCCGGGACCCATAATACCGCGGAGTCCGCCGGTTCCGAATTCCAGATCTTTATAAAAGGCATCTGTAAGTTCTGTGCTGTCTTCTGCGAGCATTTTGCTTACCTGCTCTCTGGTTTCTTTGTCGTATGAGTCAGTAAGCCAGGTTTTTGCGCGTTCAATAATTTTTGGATCTGTCATATTTTCTCAGTTTATTGTTTTCTTTAATCTTTGTTCTCTAACGCTTTAATACATCTCATAAGACCTTCTTCCCAGTGGGGCATGGAGTACCCTGTAAGAATTTGCAACCGCTCATTGCTTAATACACTGTTCATGGGGCGCGCGGTGGCAGAACCATATTCCTGCGTCGAAACAGCACTCAGATCAGCCTTTATATCAGCATACTCAAAAGTTTTTTCTGCCAATCCATGCCATGTTGTTGTCCCTGAATTTGTTACATGAAAAATAGTAACGCCGGACGGAAATCTGTTTCCCGCAAGGAAAAGAATAGCTTCTGCAAGATCTCCGGCATAAGTAGGCGAACCATGCTGGTCGTTGATTACTCTTAAAGCTTTTCCCTGTTTAGCAAGCTTTATCATTGTTTTGACGAAATTATGACCGTACTCTGGATAGAGCCAGGCCGTCCTGATAATTAATGCAGCAGCTCCTGATCTTGCAACAGCCTGCTCACCAAGTAATTTGCTTTTCCCGTATGCATTGGCAGGATCAGCAACGTCGCTCTCTGAATAGGGTGTGTTTTTTTCCCCGTCAAAAATATAATCTGTAGAGATGTGAATAAACAGGGCATTATGCTTTTTTGATGCCTGTGCCAGTAATCCCGGTGCTTTCCCGTTAACAAGGTTCGCAGTTTCATGCTCCTCTGTTGCTTTATCCACATCTGTGTATGCTGCGGCATTTATCACAATATCAGGCTTTTCAGCACTAAAAATCTCTTCTATAGCATTGGGATCTGTGATGTCAAGAGATTCCAGATCTGTGGCAATTATCTCAAAGTTATGGTTTGCGCTGACTTTCAGGATACTCTGTCCCAATTGCCCGCTACTCCCTGTTAAAAGTATTTTCCTCATGGTATTTCAACGTACTATATTAACGGTATTGTATGCAGGTGGTTTTAACCAGGTGTAAATTCATTGTTAAAGTTCAGCTCAAAATTAACAAAGAAAAAGAATATGTTACAGATTCCTGAAATAATGAATCGTTCTGTCAAGCCCGGAATCAAGTGAAACAGTTGGCTGCCAGTTTAATAACTCACGGGCAAGTGTGATGTCCGGTTTTCTTTGCATAGGATCATCCGAAGGAAGAGGTTTAAATATAATTTCTGAATTGGATTCTGTTTTTTTCAACACAGTATTTGCCAGATCAATAATTCTGAACTCCTCAGGGTTTCCGATATTTATGGGTCCTGAAAGATTATCCTCAGTCTCCATCATTCTGATCATGGCATCTACGATATCATCAACATAGCTGAAACTGCGGGTTTGTGTTCCATTACCGTAAATTGTAATTGGCTGATTGTTAAGAGCCTGAATAATAAAATTCGATACTACTCTGCCATCATTGGGCATCATTCTTGGGCCATAAGTGTTAAAAATCCGCAGGATTTTGATGCTGACATTATTCTGGCGCTGATAGCTTGTAAACAGAGTTTCTGCTGCCCTTTTTCCCTCGTCGTAGCATGCCCTGTCGCCAATAGGATTCACATTACCGTGATAGGACTCTTTCTGAGGATGAACTTCCGGGTCACCATATACTTCGCTGGTGGAAGCCTGCAGCACTTTAGCCTTGATTCTTTTAGCCAGCCCAAGCATATTTATGGCACCCATTACAGAAGTCTTCATTGTTTTGATGGGATTTATCTGGTAATGCACCGGAGATGCCGGGCAGGCAAGATTGTAGATTTCATCGACCTCAATAAAATAGGGCATTGTGATATCATGGCGAACAACTTCAAAATATGGATTATTAATAAGGTGTACAATATTTGCCTTTTGTCCTGTGAAATAATTATCCAGACAAATCACCTCGTTTCCTTTTTCCAGAAGCTTTTCACAGAGATGTGAGCCAAGAAAACCTGCCCCACCGGTTACCAGAATTTTTTTCTTCATCAGTGTCTCTTTTTGGAATGTTAAAAATAAGGTTTTCAGTGATAAAAAAAAAGCTGCCGGAGAGGGCAGCTTTTCGAATAAAAATGTCCGTTATTTTTTATAAGGTTGAATCCCGATTCCGAAGTAGTCGAAACCGTGGTCAATCATTTCCTGACGATCATAAATATTTCTTCCATCAAATATCACTTGATGATTCATTCTCTTGGCTAATTCCTTGAAATTTGGTATCCTGAATTCTTTCCATTCAGTAACCAGGAATAGTGCATCAGCATCATTTACAGCATCATATAGGTTATCAGCATATTTTATTGTTTCGCCTATACGTCTTTTAGATTCTTTTATTGCAACCGGATCATAACCGGTAACTTCTGCACCTTCGTCAAGTAAATTCTGAATAATTACCAATGCTGGCGCTTCACGCATATCGTCAGTTTGAGGTTTGAAAGACAAGCCCCAAAGTGTAATCTTTTTTCCTTTTAAACTGCCGCCGAAATATTTTTTTGCTTTCTCTACGAGATTCGATTTTTGGTCATCGTTCACAGCCTCTACCGCTTCAAGTACCCTCAGGTTGTAGTTATTTTCCCGTGCAGTGCGAATTATGGCTTTAACATCTTTGGGGAAGCATGATCCACCGTAGCCTGTACCGGCATAGATGAATTTATTTCCGATTCGTGAATCACTTCCAATGCCCCGTCTTACGTCATGAATATTGGCACCCACTCTTTCACACAGGTTTGCAATATCATTCATAAAGCTGATTTTTGTTGCCAGCATTGCATTAGCAGTATATTTGGTCATCTCCGCACTGGGGATGTCCATAAATATAACAGGATGCCCGTTAAGTGTAAATGGCTTATACAATTTCATAAAAATTGTTTCAGCTCTTTCAGAGTCAGTGCCCACTACAATTCTATCAGGCTTCAGGAAATCTTCAACAGCCGCACCTTCCTTCAGGAATTCCGGGTTTGATGCCACATCAAAATCCAGGTTCAGGCCTCTTGCCTCCAGCTCCTGCTGTATTGCGTTTCTTACTTTTTCAGCTGTGCCTACCGGTACAGTGGATTTTGTAACCACAAGTACATAGTCATTCATATGTTTTCCTATGGTTTTGGCTACTTCCAGAACATATTTCAGGTCAGCGCTGCCGTCTTCGTCAGGAGGAGTTCCCACCGCACTGAAAATCACATCTGCGTTATCAAGAGTTTCGCTAAGTTCTGTGGTAAAATGTAATCTACCTTTTTCCACATTTCGCTGAACCATATCTTCCAGCCCCGGCTCATAAATTGGGATAATTCCATTTTTCAGGTTTTCGATCTTGGTGATATCGGTATCAACACAAGTAACATTTATGCCCACTTCGGCAAAGCATGTTCCTGTGACCAGTCCAACATATCCGGATCCAACAACTACAACGTTCATAGGTTTTTTGTTTTAAAAATTTTAAGGCGTACAAATTTAGTATTTCTGACATTATAGCGATGAAAAGCGGAATTTATTTCTCAATGCCTTTGTTTTTGGGAACTTTTATCGAATTTTTATCAATTATTACAACTCTGTAAATTCGTTAAGTAATTGAATTTGAATTGTTTAAGCTTTTTTTAACAGGTCATTGTTAATAAAAAGGCAAATGATGTATTTATAATACTGGTAATCAATCAATTAGAATTGTTCTGTTTCTGTAAATTGTTATCTGAAGGTTAAAAATTTGTGTTTTTTTTGCGGATAAAATGTAATTGTATTGCATTTATATAGTGATAAATAGGCTGTTAGACCTTAATATGATTGAAAAAAACAGATTTCCGCAGTACTTGTATTAATGATTGAAAAATGCTTACTTTGCATGTGGAAAAATTCCGTACAAAAGTGCTTGGTATCTTTGCTTTGCGGGCTTTTTTTAAAAATAGCTCTAACAAAAATACTTTGACTTTGTTGTCCTGACTAAGGGATGGAAGACCTCAGAAAGAGATGAAAATCACTGGTCAACGATTGGGTTTTGAAACCTTTGTCGGAGAAAAGAGTATAATAAGTTCTAATAATAGGTGCATATATTTGCATTATTCATGAATGAAGATTACTTTTGTAGCTAAACATAAATGGTTAAAACCTACTAATAATAAGCAAAAGGAGAATGCTGACCATATTGAAATGCTTCTTGTTTTCGCAAAGGGAGTAAAGGCTTCCTTCGCTTTTTGTGTTTAATAACTTGATAATGAAATAGATATATGAACGAAAATTATGGTATAATAAATCATTTAAAACCAAAATCATCAGTTATGAAAAATTTAAACTTTCTGAGATTTGCAACCCGCCTCGCGCTATTACTCGCAGTAGTAGTATCGTTAGGCCTTTCTGCAAACGCACAGGTTACGGTTCCTGATGGCTTCCAGTACCAGGCCATCGCTCGTGACGCTAATGGAGTTGCCCTTACCGGTGCTTCAATAGCTGTTCAGTTTACTGTAACCGATGACAATGGCTTCAATAACGTTGAAACACACAACGTTATGACCAACGACTTCGGCCTGTTTAATCTGGTCGCAGGTGCCGGTGTTGATTTTGAAGGCCTCGTGAACCCAATGATCAATGTACAAATTGATCTTGGAGCTGGCTTCGTTGACATGGGAACTGTTCCTTTCCAAAGTGTGCCTTACGCTGCCGTTGCAGGTAACGTAGCATACGTTGATAACGGAATGCTCCATGTTGGTGACGACGTTTTTAACGTAGGTAACTTCTTCACTGGAACTCCTGGTATCGTTGAACCACTTGAAGCTGTTGTTGTTGACGTAAACAAATCTATCGAAGGATTTGGCGACGTATCAACCGACGGTACATTGAGCGTAGGCTCTACTATTGAAGCACAAGACTACGTTCGAATTCTCTCAACTGCTAACAACACTTACGGTAACTGGCAATCAGGTGCCCTCCAGGTTAAAGGTGGTGCCGGTATTGCAAACGACGTATGGATTGGTGGTGACATCGTTATCGGTGGCTCTATCACTGGTCTTAGCCTCGCTGTTACTAATGGTATTACTGCAGGTGGTGACATCACCGGCGGTGGTGACCTCCACATTACTGATATCTATGCTGCCGGTAACGCTTATATTACAGGCGACCTCGAAGCTGCTAATATCATGACCGGTATGATTACCGCGTCTTCTGTTTATGCAGACGATTTCTACGGTAACTTCCACGGTGGTACACTCGATCTTGGTGCTGCCAAGTCTGTTACTGTTAATGATATCCTTACTGCTACAGCTGACAATGACGCCGCTCTCGTTACTGCAGGTGCTGTTTATGACGCTGACATGGCTCTTCAGGCTAACATTGATGACAATACTGCTCTTATCGGTAGCAACCTCGTGCTGATTTCCGATAACGCTTCTGCTATTGCTTCAAACGCTGCCAATATTACAGCTAACGATTCTGATATCGCTGCTAATGTTGCTGCTATTGCCGCTAATGCTGCTGCAATCGCTTCCAACGCTGCTGATATCGCTTCAAATGATATTGACATTGCTAACAATACAGCTCTTATCGCCAGCAACCTCGTTCTTATCAACGATAACGCTGCTGCAATCGCTGTTAACGCTGCAAATATCGCTGCTAATGATTCTGATATCGCTGCCAACGTTGTTGCTATCGCTTCCAACGCTGCTGATATCGCTCAGAATGCTGCTGATATCGCTCAGAATACAACATGGATCAACAGTAACTACGACCTGATCATGTCTAACGCTGCTGATATCGCTTCCAATGCTGCTGATATCGCTTCTACATGGGCTTTCATCGAGGATGACCTCGACCTCCAGTGGGTTTATGAAAATGGCCATGAAATCAATATCATCGATAATAACCCTGTACAGATTTACTCTGACAACCTTTATGGTGGTCTTGACGTAATCGCCAGCGGTGATGCTGAAATTGCAATCGATGCTAAACTTTCAGGATCTACAGCTACTGAACATACTACTATTCAGGCTAACCTTGATGACGC
The DNA here is from genome assembly GCA_002869405.1 of Marinilabiliales bacterium. Lineage (GTDB taxonomy): Bacteria > Bacteroidota > Bacteroidia > Bacteroidales > BM520 > BM520. The sequence continues at coordinate 6,739 of PKSY01000230.1, read as the reverse complement.
TTATATAGCTCAGCTTGGTGCTTCTGATGGTGTTAACCATGTTGCTGTTTACGGTCTTATTACTGCTAATAATGTATATGGTGCATTAGGTGCTACTGTTGAAGTATCAGGTGTTGATAAGCATTATGCAGGTTACTTTAATGGCAATGCCTTTGTGAAATCAGAACTTACTGTTTCTGAATCAGGTTATATCTACCTTAATAATACTATCGGTTCCGGTGATGCTAACTCCGGTGCTATGGTTGTTAAAGGTGGTGTTGGTATCGGTGAAAACCTCAATGTTGCTGCTGACGTAAACGTAGGTCTCGACCTCTTCGTAGCTCGTAACACTGTTCTTGGTGACGATATCGCAAGTGACCTCTTCACAGTTAATGCTATTACTACTCTTAATGGTCCTACCACTATTAATAATACTCTTGATGTAACCGGTGCTGTATGGTTCGGCTCTACTCTTGATGTTGATGGTGCTACTACTCTTAACAGTACACTGAACGTTTCTGACGTGGCAACTTTCGAAAGTGATGTTTTTGCAAACGAAGATCTTTATGTTGCCGGTAATACAGAAATGACTGGTTATCTTGATGTTGATGGTCCAACAACTCTTAATAACACTTTAGATGTTGACGGTGCTACTACACTCAATAATACTCTTGATGTTGACGGTGCTACTACACTGAATAATACTCTCAATGTTGCCGGTGCTGCTCATTTCGAGTCTCCTGTAACAATGAGTTCTACTCTTGATGTTGACGGAGCTACTGCTCTTAACAGCACTCTTGATGTTGACGGTGCTACTACACTGAATAATACTCTTACTGTTGCTAACAGCGCTACATTTAACGGTGATGCAACTTTCAATGCTAACCTTGATGTAAATGATACATTTACTTTAAGTAGTGTTGAAGGTGATGTTGACGAACTGATGATTGGCCAGGGTGCAGGTAATACTCCTGTATGGACTTCAGTTGCTGATCTTATGGAAGATCTTACTGATGGTCAGGGTATCGTTGATTTCACTTACGACGGAAGCGCTCCTGCTACTGTTACTGCTGATATCGATATGGAAACTCTCGAATTTGACCTTGATGACAAAATCCAGGTTGATGAAGATTACGCTTTCAACTGGACTAACACTCATACTTTCTTTAGTGAAGTAAATGTTGAAGGTTATATCCATAACTCAGTTGGCGTTCTCCAGATTATGGATGATGCTTACGTATCAGGTGCATTCGAAGTTGATGGTGCTACCACCATTAATAATACAGCCACTGTAAGTGATCTGCTTACTGCCGGTTCACTCCACGTACTCGGTACTTCTGTACTCGATGGCGATGTTACTGCCGGTGCTAACCTGGATGTTGCTCTTACTGTTACTGCTTCTGAAGTAGTTGCTAACCTTGGTAACATTACTACAGTTAACTCTACTACAGGTAATATCACTACAGTTAACTCTACTACAGGTAACATCACTACTGTTAATGCTACTACAGTTAACGCTGACCTCGTAGATGCTACAGTTGTTGACGTTGACAACCTTGACATCAATACTGATATTGATTTCGACGGTGTTAACATTACTGAAATAGATACTGACTCAGAAGTTCCATTGCTTGATGGTGACGATAACAGCTTACCAACTTCCGGTGCTGTTTACCAGCATGTAGAAGATCGTCTCGACGTTCTCTTCTTCCAGGAACTTTATGACAACGCTGTTCTCAGCGGTGACCTTGATAACCTCCACATTGATGCAACTGATGGCCCACTGCAAATTTATGCTCCTACAGCTAATGGTGGTCTTGATGTTTATGCTTCTAACGTAGCTGAAGATGCAATCGATGCCCGCTTAACTACTACAGCTACTGATGCTGCTGTTGTTCAGGCTATCCTCGATGGTACTATCTATGGTTACTTAGGTGGTAAAATGTCTACTGGCGAAACTGCTGCAGTTTACGGTAACGACGGAACAAACTGGGGTGCTATTGCTTACACCACAGGCGCTAAAGCTGCTTATGCAGGTTACTTCAATGGTAATGTTTACATGACTGAAGACCTCTACGTTGACAACAACGTTGAAGTAGGTGAATCAGGAACTGTTCACGTGAACAACGAAGCTAACGCTACTAATGACCAGACTGGTGCTCTCGTAGTTGACGGTGGTGTTGGTATTGGTCAGGACCTCTATGTAGGTGGCCAGGTTGATGTTGGAACTCAGTTATTAGTTGGTACTGATGCTACTATCGGTGATGACCAGTTTGTTGGTGACGATACTTACCTCGGTGATGACGCAACATTCGACGTTCTCATTGTAAATGCTGTTACTACTATTAATGGTGAGACTACAGTTGATGATAACTTCATCGTTACTGGTACTTCTGATCTTCAGGGTGACGTAACTGCCGGTTCTAACCTTACAGTTGAAGGTAACACTGCTCTGAACGGTACACTTACTGTTTCAGGTGCTTCTACATTCAACAATACAGCTGAATTCAACGGTGATGCTACTTTCAACGCTAATCTTGATGTTACTGAAACATTCTCACTCGATGGTATCGAAGGTGATGTTGAAGAACTGATGATTGGTACTGGTTCAGGTAACACTCCTGAGTGGATTACAGTTGCTGACCTGATGTAAGACCTTACTGACGGCGCTGGTATCGAAGACTTTACTTATGATGGCTCTGCTCCTGCAATTGTTGAAGCTTCTATCGATGGAGAAACTATTATCTTCACAGGTACTGACAGCGACATCACTGTTAACGAAGGTTGGGCTTTCACATGGACTGCTCTCCATACTTTCGAAAACAATATCGACGCTCAGGGTACTATCTACAACTCTTTAGGTGCGCTCGAACTTGACGATGACGTATTGGTTAACGGTACACTTACAGTTAGTGATGCTGCTCAGTTCAACTCTACAGTTGAAGTTGACGGTGCTACTACTCTGAACAGCACTCTTGATGTTGTTGGTGCTACTACACTCGAGTCTACTCTCGAAGTTGACGGTACTTCACAATTCAATGCTCCTGTAACTACTACTTCTGATGTTACTGTTGGTGAAGATCTTCACGTAATGGGTAATACTCAGCTTGATGGTACTCTTGTAACTGAAGGTACTGCTGAATTCAACAGCACTCTCACTGCAAGCGGCGAAATCACTGCTGAAACTACTCTCCACGTTGTTGGTGCTTCTGCTCTTGACGGTGTTGTAACTACGCTCTCGGATGTATTTGTAGGTGCTGACCTTGACGTAGCTGATGCTCTTGATGTTCATGGTACAGCTACTGTTGATCAGGACTTCTACGTTTCTGGTTCTGCATATCTTGGAAATGATTGTACTGATCTTCTCCAGGTTAATGCTGCTGCACAATTCCTTTGTGATGTTGATATTACAGGCAATGTAACTGTTACTGGTACAACTACTCTGAATGATGTATTGACAGTTAATGCTGCTACTGACCTTAACGGTACACTCTCAGTTAGTGATGTAGCAACATTCTCAAGCGATATCGTTGCTCTTGCTGACATCGATGCTCAGGGCGTTATTTATAACTCTATTGGTGACCTGACAATTGACGACAATGCTGTTGTTAATGGTACTTTCACTGCAAGTGAAGCTGCTCAGTTCAACTCTACAGTTAATATCGACGGTGCAACTACTGTAAACAATACTCTCTATGTTGATGGTGCTACTACTCTGAACAATACTCTTACTGTTTCAGGTGCTACTGACCTCAACAATACTCTTAATGTTCAGGATCTTCTTACTGCTGAAGGTGACCTTTACGTTGCTGGTGTTACTACACTCTCAGACGTTGTTACTACTAACAGTGATGTTTATGTAGGTAATGATCTTGATGTTGCAAGAAATGCATTCGTGCATGGTTCTTTCGATGTTGACGGAGATGCAATTATTGGTACTACTTGTTCAGATGTATTTACTGTTAATGCTGAAACATTCTTCAATTGTGATGTTAACTTCACTTGTATTGTACTTGATGGTGAAACAATTTGCGAAGTACGCAATGTTGTTGAAGGTATCCGTACTGACGGTACTGCTACTGATGGTGCAATTGCAACTGAAGCTGCAATTGCTGACTGGCTGCCGGAAACTCGCGGTGTTGCACAGGCTAGCAAAGCTCTCGTACTGAACTCTTCTGACGCTATCGTTCCCGGTACTTCAGGTGGATTCGATATGGATCTTGGTACTGGTGACCTCGTAGCTCAGACTATCACAGGTATTACTACTACTGTTAGCGGAACATTTACTGCTACTTCAGCTACTTCTAATCTTGGTGCTACCAACATTAGCGGTGCTCTTAACGTAACCGGTGATGCATTGTTCTCAGGAGAGACTACAGTAAACGAACTCGTTTATCGTGTTACTCACGGTGCTTACAGCAGCGACCAGAACATCGTTCCTACGGATCATTTCGTAGTATTTACTCCGACTACTTCTATTCTTGAAGCTAGCTTACCTACTTCGTCTGTTGACAATGGTCAGGTTGTTACTCTGCTGAATAGCGGTACAGGTTCTGATGTTAGAGTTCTTGAAAGCGCAGTACAGATTGATCTGATTCCTGCTGAATCTGCTACACGTTACATCTACTACGGTGGTAACTGGTTTAAAATGAACTAGTTGAAAATCTAGATATATGCCTTGCGGGAATTTGATTCCCGCAAGGTTATAACTCTCAACTAACAAGAATTAATACAGATATTATGAAAAGGATTTTCACATTAATACTCAGCTTCGGTTTCCTGGCAGGCGTTGTAGCTCAAAACGTCGATCAGTTTGTAATTTCCGGTGGCGGAAATTACGCTACTGACACAGGAAGCGGGATTTCTCTGAGCTGGACCATAGGTGAAACCGTGATCGCTACTCTTGATAATGAGGGTAACGGACCGATTCTCACCCAGGGTTTCCATCAGCCGCTGAGCACATTCACCGGGCAGATCGTAGTAGTTCCTGAAGGCTGGAGCGGCCTTTCCAGCTACATCGATTATACCGCGAATGTTGAAACGCTCATGGCTCCTATTTTCGACGACTTTGTGATCCTTAAAACCCTTACACTTGTTTACTGGCCGCCAATCAACCAGATTGGTACCTGGAACTCGTATGATGGTTACAAAATTAAGGTTGATCAGGAAGTTAGTCTCTATTTTGAAGGTACTGAAGTAACTGATAAGGTTGTAAATCTCGATGAAGGTTGGAATATAATTCCCGTTCTTGCAAATCATAATGTATCAACAGAAGACCTCTTCACTCCATTAGGTACTACTCTGGAGATTGTGAAGGAGATCGCCGGAAATGGTGTGTACTGGCCTAGCCAGGGCATCAACTTCCTGCCTTTCCTCTCACCGGGTCGCGCGTATATGGTGTATGTTTATGCCGATGCTTCCATCAACTATGATGGCCTTAAAGGTGGTCGTATAGAAGGTGAATTCTATCCGGAATATGCAAACAATACTCCATGGAACGAAGTTGCCGCTACCGGTACTTCACACACTATCGCTGTTACTGCTGAAGCTCTTGCTGAAGTAGAAGGCCTCGAATTTGGTGATGTGATCGGTGTATTTACTCAGGATGGCCTCTGTGCAGGTTACCTCGAGTATAACGGTTATACTTCTTCTGTATCTATCACTGCTTTCAGTGATGATGAAACGACTAAACTCACCGACGGTTTTGAAGTTAATGAAGCTATGACGCTGAAACTTTACAAACCGGCTACTAACGAGGAGTTCGTTCTTGTTGCTAAATATGATGAAAGCATGCCTCATGCAAACCTCTTTGCTCCTGCAGGTTTATCCAAGATCAATGGTCTCGAAAAGAGTACTACAGGTCTTAATGATTTCACATTGAATGATGTGGAACTCTATCCTAACCCTGCAAATGATTATGTGACTCTCAACGTGATTGGTCGCATTTCTCAAAATGCTGAATATAGCATTTATGGTGCTGAAGATGGAAAAATCCTGCGTCAGGAGCCTCTGGCTTCCAACCAGGTACGTCTGAATGTGTCTACCCTCGCTCAGGGTGTTTATTTTGTACGCATTACAGATGCTGACCGTGTAGTAGTGAAGAAACTTATTGTTCAGAAAAATAAATAACCCCTCGCGTTATTCACGCAAGGGTTATACTTTCTGACAGCTGGTTTTTTTACATCGGTTAAAAGAATGCATGAAATAATTGCAAAATAAAGCGGCAAAAAACCTCCTCGGTACTCTTGAACGGGGAGGTTTTGCTGCGTTTTTTACCGCTGTATATACAGCACTTAGCTAACTTATTCAGAATTAGTATTAACCTAAACTCACCGTTATGTTTAATAAAATACGAACTTTGGCTTTAGCCACTATAGCTTGCCTCCTTTCGTTCGGTGTAGCTGCTCAGACTCCCGCAGGATGGACTCCTGTGACTACGGACAACAACATGACCGTTATGATCCCTGCAGCAGTGCTCAATGGTTCACAGATCCCTGTGGGCTCTATCATCGGTGCGTTCTATACGCTCGACGATGGTACTGAACGTTGTGGTGGCGCCTGGGAATTTACCGGTACTTTTCCAATCTCTGTTTCAGTTTTTGGTGATGACGGTCTTACCGCTATCAAAGACGGTTTTACTGCCGGCGAAGAGGTGATCTGGAAACTCTATTACAACGGAACCGAATACTATGGTGACGATGTAACAGGAGTTCCCCCGGCCCCAACCAATAATGTGACTTATATTGTTAACGGTCTGGTG
>PKSY01000086.1 GCA_002869405.1 Marinilabiliales bacterium | reverse complement strand
TGTGGGCGCATTCAGCAATCTTTCGGTGATGGCTGAGTGGTTGCTTGCGCAGAAGAAAAATGTGGTAATCCTGTGTGCCGGATGGAAACAGAAGTTTAATCTTGAAGACTCCTTCTATGCGGGAGCGCTGGTAGAAAAACTCTCAGCAGATAACCAGATGGAGATAATCTGCGATTCTGCGCAGGCGGCTCTTGACATGTGGAGTGCCGGAAAGGAGGACCCGCTGGAATATATCGAAAAGGCGCTGCACCGGCATCGGCTGAAAAAACTTGGCCTTGATGATGTGCTGCCTTACTCTTTCCGGATTGATACGGCTTCGGTAGTCCCGGTATTGAAAGGAAAAGAGATTGTAAATGTGATATGATTACTACATTGATTTTCGATTGGGGTGACACGCTAATGCGCGATATTCCCGGAAAACCGGGACCAATGTACACATGGGAAACTGTTGAGTGGATTCCGGGAGCAAAAAAGGCACTGGAGAGCGTTTACAGGAATTATGACATGGCAGTGGCTACCAATGCCGGAGAGTCTGATACTGAAGCAATGATAAAGGCTTTGAAGCGAGTAGGGGCTGACCGGTATTTTCTATCGTTCTACTCTTCAAAAGACCTTGGTGTCCGAAAGCCCGATCCTGAATTTTTCCGCATTATTTGTGAAAGAATGAACCGCAGACCCTCGGAGTGCGTTATGATCGGGAATAGTTATGAGAAGGATATCTGCGGCGCTAAAGATGCCGGATTGAAAACGATATTCTTTAATGAAAATCAAACATCACTACACGCGGATAAAGCGGATATTGTGATTGGCAAAATGGAGGATCTTCTGCATGCAATTGAACGCATCTAAATTTATATTTCTGTTTTTTATATTGTTTTCCCTTTCGGGGATGGGGCAGCAACCCTATTCAAACGTGGATTTCCGTTCACCGGTGGATTTTCCTATTCTCCTAAGTGGGACATTTGGTGAATTGCGCTCCGGACATTTCCACTCCGGTATAGATATTAAAACCGGAGGTGTATCAGGAAAGGATATTCATGCTATCGGCGATGGCTGGGTCTCAAGGGTTAAGGTCAGCCCTGGAGGTTTCGGGAATGCGATTTACATTACACATCCTGAAGGTTATACCTCTGTATATGCACACCTGGATGAGTTTGGAAGCAAAGTTTCGGCATACGTGCTTTCCGAGCAGTATAAACGTAAATCCTTTGCCGTCGATATCCCTGTGGCAAAAGGCCGTTTTCCGGTAAAAAAAGGCGAGGTAATCGCCAAAAGCGGAAACTCCGGCTCCTCTGCAGGGCCACACCTGCACTTTGAAATCCGTGATGCAGCAACGCAGAATATTATTAATCCACTGCATTTTGGTTTTAAAGTAAAGGATTTTATCCGTCCAAAGATAACCGGCCTGATGGTCTGTCCGGAGAGTGATACTACCCTGATTGACGGGAAAAACGTTGCCCGAAAGTATAACCTTGAAGGCTGGGGACCTGTTTATCGCCCGGCAGATGAATACAAAATCTCAGTATCCGGACCATTTTCACTGGGAGTAAAGGCGCACGACATTCTAAATGATTCTTATAACAAAAATGGTGTCTACCGTTATGAAATGTTCGTCGATAACCAAAAGATCTTCAGTTGGAGGGCCGACATTTTCTCCTTTTCGGAAACAAGATATATTAACTCCTTTGTGGATTATGAAAACTATGTAAACCGAAATGGCAGGTATATCCGCACAGCTATTGATCCGAATAATAAGCTTAGCATGTATGACGGTGGAAATGGAATAATCGATTTCAAAGAGCCGGGAGAACATACTCTAAAATTTCTGGCGTTGGATTTTGCCGGCGATACTTCAGTGCTGACCATAGGATTTATTGCATCAATTAATCCTGAGAATCCTGTGGATAAATACATCTCCAAATCTGATGAGAATTCTGTTTATCTGAGATGGGATGAACCCAATGAAATAACGAGGGACTTTATGAATCTGAAGATGGTTTCAGGAACCCTGTTTGATGATATGGATATTGTGGTGAAAAATGAACCTTTGCCGCAGGATATAAAGGGCTTTTCCGGATTGGTGACTGTTGGCGATATCACACAGACTTCCTATCTGAATTTTGACCTTGCTCTGGATGTTTCTGAAACACAAACTGAGGTTACCGATAAGATTTGTCTTGCAATGTATGATGAGGGAGAAATCTCCTTTGCCGGAGGTAGTTATGATAATGGTAAAGTAGCAATCAGAACCAGAAGTTTCGGTCAATATTTTGTTACCGCAGATACCATTGCTCCTGAAATAACACCGGTAAACCTATCCTTACAAGGCGGAACAAAACTTCTGAAGTTTAAAATTTCTGATGATTTAAGCGGAATATCTGATTACAAAGCCTTTTTCAACGACCGCTGGGTTTTATTCCGCTATGATGCCAAGAACGATCTTATCTGGTATGAACGCGACAAGCATCTTCCGAAAGGTAAAATTGACTTTAAACTGGTTGTAACAGATGGGAAGGGAAATGAGGCCACTTTTGAGCGTGCATTGGTAAACTAATTTCTTAATTGCCTGTATCAATTCTTTCGCTATTTTTGCCCCATGAATTAAACTATCCTGATTTTAGATTTCGGGTCGCAGTACACACAGCTGATTGCCCGCCGCGTTCGCGAATTAAACGTTTATTGTGAGATCCATCCGTTTAATCATTTACCGGAACTTAACGATACTATAAAAGGTGTGATCCTTTCGGGAAGCCCTTTTTCTGTTCGTGACCAGGGATCACCAGTTCCTGACCTAACGAATATCCGCACAAAATACCCTCTTTTGGGTGTTTGTTACGGCGCTCAGTTTCTGGCTCAGCTCGATGGCGGTGAAGTGCTGCCCTCACAAATCAGGGAGTACGGACGTGCAAATCTTTCCGAAGTAAACAGCAATCATCCGCTTCTGAAAAATGTCAATACCGGCAGTCAGGTCTGGATGTCGCACGGCGATACCATCCTCAATCTTCCGGAAAACTTCTCCATCATCGCTTCTACTCACGACGTAAAAGTTGCAGGATACCAGATTTCCGGGGAAGAGACCTATGGTATTCAATTCCATCCCGAAGTGTATCACTCTACCGATGGCATGGAGCTGCTTCGCAATTTTGTTGTAAATATCTGTGGTTGTGAACAGAGTTGGACTCCCGATTCTTTTGTGGATACGACAGTAGATCACCTTAAGGAGCAACTTGGTAATGATAAGGTAGTGCTTGGCCTTTCCGGTGGTGTGGATTCCTCTGTGGCAGCTCTTCTGCTTCATAAGGCTATAGGAAAAAACCTCTACTGCATATTTGTGGATAATGGTTTGCTCCGGAAAAATGAATTTGAACAGGTTTTGGACTCCTATAAGCATATGGGTCTGAATGTTAAGGGTGTGGATGCAAAGGAACAGTTTTATGCTGCCCTCGACGGGAAGACAGACCCTGAAGACAAACGCAAGGCAATAGGAAAAACCTTCATCGATGTCTTTGATCAGGAAGCACATAAAATTCAGGATGTGAAGTGGCTCGGACAGGGTACTATCTACCCCGATGTGATTGAGTCGGTATCTGTAAAAGGGCCGTCAGCAACCATTAAGTCGCACCACAATGTGGGTGGATTACCGGATTATATGAAGCTCAAAGTTGTGGAGCCTTTGAAGAGTCTTTTTAAAGATGAAGTACGCCGTGTGGGTCGTTCAATGGACATGAGCGAACATTTGCTGGGTCGCCATCCGTTCCCCGGTCCTGGTCTGGGTATCAGGATTCTGGGTGATATTACTCCCGAGCGTGTACGTATCCTGCAGGAAGTGGATGATATTTTTATCTCCGGACTTCGTAATGCCGGATTGTACAATGAAGTATGGCAGGCGCTGGCTGTGCTGTTGCCTGTGAATTCTGTGGGGGTTATGGGCGATGAGAGAACCTACGAAAGTGTTGTGGCTCTCCGTGCCGTAGGATCAACAGATGGTATGACCGCAGACTGGTCTCATCTGCCGTATGAATTTCTTGCGAAAGTATCCAATGATATCATTAACAAGGTGAAAGGTGTGAACAGAGTGGTTTATGATATCAGCTCCAAACCACCATCTACCATTGAGTGGGAATAATTTGTACTTTTACATCCGAAACCACGTTTTCTAGTAAAACAACCTTATTATGACACGAACTCTCCGGGCCCTGTTTTTCTTTGCAATTTGCTGGCTCCCGCTATCCTCCGCTTTAGCTCAGGATGCGCCGGTTATTGTTAAAACAGATAAAATTGAAGCGTATAACGGCACTCAGTATTATATTCATATTGTTGAAGAAGGCCATACATTGTATTCTGTTTCCCGCGTTTATCAAACCCCGATTGCAGACCTGATAAAAGTTAACCCGGGTCTGAATTCCGACCTTAAACCCGGTCAGATTATTAAAATTCCCGTGATTCCCGGTGAAGCCCCGGAACTGAAAGTTGTTCCTGTTGCAGAGTATGATACTTCCGAATTTCTAAAGCATAAAGTACTTAAAGGTGAAACACTTTACCGTCTGTCAAAGATGTATGACGTGACTGTCGCTGAAATTCAGCAGGCCAACGATGGTTTACCCGGTGGTCTGAAAGCCGGAGCAAGTATTCTTATTCCGCGAAAGCAAAATATACAGGCTGAAGAGACAACTGAGGTGATGCCGGGAGTAAAAGTGGTAAAAAAGGAAGATGATGGTGAACGTCCGGTGGTTATTGCTCCTGATAAGCAAGTTGATAAACCTCAGGAAAAGCCTCAGGATACAACGTATATATCCCATGAAGTGAAGTGGCGTGAGACACTCTATAGTATTTCGCGACGCTATAAAGTTCCCATGGATCAGATTATTAAAGCTAATCCGGAGCTTAAGGAGCGTAAATTGAACTGGCGCGACGTGCTCCGGATTCCTCAAATAGAAACAGTAGTCAAGGCTGAGCCCGAAGAGGAAACTCCGGTAAAACGGTTTGTGGAGCATGAAGTTGAAAAAGGCGAAACCCTCTGGTCGGTATCACGTGAATATGGGGTTACCGTTGAAGATATACTTGCTGCAAATCCCGATGCACAAAAAGGGATTAAACGAAATAAGATATTGCGTATTCCTGTCTTACCTGAAGAGACAACCCCTGAGGTTGAAAGTGTTGAAAATGATACTGTTGATGAAGTAGAGGCAGGCAATACCGTAGTGAAAATAACCGACGCACCACAAATGTGTGCCGAAGGTGATCATAACAAAGAGTTTATGGTTGCGCTGATGTTACCATTATACCTAAATGAAGAAGTGCCGGAAAACTATCAGGATACACGCTCTTTGAGGTTTCTGGATTTCTACAAGGGAACACGCATGGCAATGGATTCCCTCTCACGCATGGGGATGAAAATTAATCTGAAAGTCTATGATGTGGATGATTCATATGGAAAGATTAGTGATGCATTAAATGACCCGGAATTAGAGCAGGCTGATCTTATCGTTGGTCCATTGTTCCGTAATTCATTCCTTCAGGTGGCGCAATTTGCTGCAAAGCATGATATTCCTATTGTAAACCCATTGACAAATAGTGAGAACGTAATCAGAAATAATGAGAATGTTTTCAAAGTGCAGGTGCCGGAAGAGATTCATCTTAAGCTTATAGCCCACAGCATCCGCAAGCATTATCCCGATGCGAATATTGTGCTGGTGCGTCATAATCCTTATCAGGATAAAGAGCGTGCTGATGCAATCCGTGAAGCTTTGAATGGAAAGCTAAAGGACAGGGTCCTGTTGCCAAACAGTTATCTCTATAATCTACTGGTTGAAAAGTCATACAATGACACCAGTATGCACGACGGTGAGTTGTTCGATACAATCTACATTGAAAACACTATGTTCAAAGAGGATTTTCTCAATCAGGAGATTATGTCGTATACCACCTTCCCGAATAAGATCCATGATCTGATTTATACCAATGACACTATTTACGGATTTACCAAATATGCCAGCCTGGCACGTAAGAATATCTTTGTGAGCCTTACCGACGATAAAGTATTCACTATGGAAGTGCTTTCGCGGCTGAATTCGTTGAAAGATACCTTTGACCTGACTGTATATACGCTGCCTGGAGTGCTGGAATATGAGCTGGAGACCGATTTTCTGGCAAGTATGGATATGCATGTAAGTGCCTCCGGTTACCTTGATTTTGGTACACCCGACTTCGAGGCTTTTGAAGATGCCTATTTTGATCGCTGGGGGCATTATCCTGAGAATCACATATATGCCTGTCTGGCCTACGATATCGGGATGTACTTTGGAAGTGCTTTATACCGCTTTGGAAGTGAGTTTGGGCGTTGTTTGCCAAACCACCCTTATGAAAGCCTGTACATGAATTTCTTTTTTGTAGGAAAACAGGGACAGGGGTATGAAAATGGCTTCGCATCAATCTATCGCATTAAGGATTTCCACTTTGTTCCGGAGGAGGAGTTATTGTATTCCGGGGAATAACCGCGAAAGGGAACCGCAAAGGCGCAAAGATGCTCTTATTTGTGTTCTTATTTGAAGTGTACTTTTGATTTTTGGATATTATTCATGTTTTTTAAAATATACTTTCCTGACTTTGACAATTAATATTTTAAAATTATATAAGTATCACTATATCAAAGATATATGAAAATTGTATACTTATTTTGGGTGGCGCATTGAAAAAAATAAGGAACACGGTGTTTCACGGAGTACACACAGAGGTCAACGGAGTTTTAGTGCTGCA
>PKSY01000299.1 GCA_002869405.1 Marinilabiliales bacterium | reverse complement strand
TTAATCCAATTTCCAATCGGCCAATAAACGGGCAACTCCATATTGAGATCCACACGGCGGTGTGAATCTACCGGGAGATGGTCAGAAGCCAATATCCATTAATCCAACCACAGAACCACAACAACCAGATAACCAATAACCAATAACCGAAAACTGGTAACCAATAACAGAAAACCAATAACCAATAACCGAAACCGCCAACCCGCTACTTCCCAGATCCGCAAGGAGAAAAATATCTGTTGCATCCTTGCAGTCGTCTCCCGTCCCTATGCCCCCATAAGCTCTTCAACACGATCATCCTCTATCCGCAGGTTATCAATGATAAACAGCTGACGATCAGGTGTGTTTTTGCCCATGTAGAAAGCTAAAAGCTCGGCAATCTGAGAGGTGGATTGCAGCAGTACCGGTTCTAATCGTATTTTGGGCCCAATGAAATGTTTGAATTCGTTAGGAGAAATCTCACCCAGACCCTTGAATCGTGTGATTTCAGGGTTCTTACCCAGTTTTGAAATCGCATCAAAACGCTCTTTATCAGAATAGCAATAAATGGTCTCTTTCTTATTTCTTACACGGAAAAGTGGAGTTTGCAGAATATATACATGACCACTTTTCACCAGATCCGGGTAGAATTGAAGGAAGAAAGTGAGTAGCAGCAAACGAATATGCATGCCATCCACATCAGCATCAGTAGCTATCACAATATTGTTATAGCGAAGGTTATCGATGCCCTCCTCAATGTTCAGTGCAGTTTGCAAAAGATTAAATTCATCATTTTGATATACAATCTTCTTTGACTGTCCATAGCTGTTTAATGGCTTTCCGCGCAAACTGAATACCGCCTGAGTATTCACATCACGTGATTTTGTGATGGAACCGGAAGCTGAATCACCCTCAGTAATAAACAGGGTAGAGTCAAGGCGCCTTTCGTGGTTTGTGTTGTAATGCACCCGACAGTCGCGAAGTTTTTTATTGTGTAAGCTCGCCTTCTTTACACTCTCCTTTGCCAGCTTCTTAATACCTGCAATCTCTTTACGCTCTTTTTCAGACTGGACAATTTTTTTCTGCAGTGCCTCGGCTGTTTCCTGGTTCATATGCAGGTAGTTATCCAGGTGCTTTTGAACTATTGCTCCAATATAACTACGAATGGTCTGACCCTTTGGCTCCATATGTTGAGAACCCAGTTTAGTCTTTGTTTGTGATTCAAAAACCGGTTCAGATACTTTTATGCTCACCGCAGCAATAACAGACTGGCGAATATCATTCGTATCAAAATCCTTTTTGTAAAAATCTTTTACTGTACGGGTGACCGCTTCTTTAAAAGCTGAAAGATGAGTTCCTCCGGAGGTTGTATGCTGTCCGTTTACAAAGGAGTAATTTTCTTCACCATACTGTCGGTCAGAATGTGTCAGAGCGAATTAAAAATCATCTTCTTTGATATGTATGATAGGATATACAACAGGGTTTCCATTAATGTTTTTCTCCAGAAGATCCAGAAGTCCGTTTTTACTTTGAAACTTCTTGCCATTGAAGTTAATGGTTAAGCCGGTGTTCAGGTAACAGTAATTCCAGATTAGTTTTTCGATGTATTCGGGGATAAAACGGTAGTTCCCAAAAATATCTTCGTCAGGGATAAAGATGATTTTGGTGCCGTTTTTCTCCGGGCATAGCTGTACTTTCTCTTCAGTAGTAACATTTCCACGGTCAAATTCCACGATTTTTGTTTCACCATCACGGATTGCCTGAGCTTTAAAATATGATGAAAGGGCATTAACAGCTTTTGACCCGACACCATTAAGTCCAACAGACTTTTTAAAGACCTTGGAATCGTATTTTGCTCCGGTATTGATTCGGCTCACACACTCCACAAGCTTTCCGAGTGGTATTCCACGCCCATAATCGCGGATTGTAACCTGATTATTATCAATGGTAAGTTCTATCTCTTTGCCGTGCCCCATCATGAACTCATCAATGGAGTTATCGAGAATCTCTTTTATCAGCACATAGATACCATCATCCTGAGATGCGCCATCACCCAGTTTCCCAATGTACATGCCGGGGCGTAGCCTGATATGTTCATTCCACTCCAGGGATTTTATGCTGTCATCTGTATACTTCTCGCTCATTGTATCTCTATTTTCTGCAAAATTATTCGATAATGCCAATAATCAGCGCATTGGCACAAAAACTTATTAAAAAGAAGCTGTTAATTAACTGTTGTCACCTGGTTTATGCTGACTTCACCATAAGGAATGCATCACCCAGGTTTTCAATTATGTCTGAGGCTATCAATGATTCCTTTCCGTGGTCTTCAGCAGCGATATCGCCTGCAAGTCCGTGGATATATACTCCAATAAGGCAGGTTTCAAGAGCGGAATAACCCCGTGCTTTAAGTCCGAGTAATATTCCGGTCAGCACATCTCCACTGCCGCCCGTTGCCATTCCCGGGTTTCCGGTGCTGTTGAAATACGCTTTTCCTTCAGGTGTTGTAATTGAAGTATGTGCACCTTTAAGAATTACGTAGCAGCCATATTTTCTGCTGAATTCGATCTGTTTTTCATGTCGCTCAAAATTGTTTGACGAATGTCCTGTTAAGCGTGTGAATTCTTTGGGATGTGGAGTGAATATGCTGTTTTTAGGAATAAATGAAAGCCAAGTCTTGTTTTCACTGAGAATGTTTATCGCATCTGCATCAAAGATAAGAGGGTTTTTACTTTCCTGAATCAGTAGTTTTAATGCGTTTGCCGATTGTTTATCCTGTCCCAGTCCCGGGCCAACAGCAATGGCATTATAAATACTGATATCCGGCAGGGCTGTAAAGTGGTCATTATTTTCATCCAGTGAGCACATTGCTTCAGGAAGAGCGGTTTGTAAAACTCCGCAGCACTGTTTTGGCACATGAGCGGTAATAAGACCGGCTCCACTTCGAAGTGCTGCGCGCGATGCTAAAACTGCAGCCCCCATTTTCCCGGCGCTGCCACCAATAAGCAGTCCGTGACCAAAAATACCTTTATGGTCATATTTATGCCTGCTGCGCATAATTAGCCTGCAAAACTCACTCTCTATAAAGAAGTTATCAGTATCAACATTGACAATATATTCAGGGTGAAGACCAATAGGCAGCACCTCCCAAACCCCAAGATGTTTATCATTTTCTGCAAAAAGGAAAGAGAATTTTGGGAACTGGAAAGTTAATGTATATGCAGCATTGATAACTGCTCCATCCTCATTTAGGTTGCTGTGATCGCAGAATAACCCTGACGGAACATCTACTGATACTGTAAACGCTTTGCTTGCATTGATATGATTTATCACGCTTCCGGCAAATCCTTTTACAGCCCTGCTTAACCCGGAGCCAAAGATTGCATCAACAATAATATCAGATTTATGTAATCCGGGCATCTTGCTCTCCTCTGTCAGAAATTCCACATTTGCTCCGGGGAGATTTTTTAATCGCAGAAGGTTTGCATCACAGGATGGTGATAGCTTCTCAGAATATTTAACAAGCCAGGTATTAACAATGTATCCCTTCTGAATTAATAACCGCGACAGCACAAGACCGTCGCCGCCATTATTCCCTGTACCACAAAAAATATGAATATTGCTATCCTCTTCAATATGCTCTACAAACCAGATAAATAACTGACTTGCTGCACGCTCCATAAGATTAAGATCTGAAATAGGTTCGTTTTGAATCGTGTACTGGTCCGCTTCACGGATCTTATCAACAGGTAATATCTTCATAATATCTGATTTTCTGAGAACTTTTATCCTTACAAAGATAATGTTTTTCAATAAGTCTATCGTGGCGATTAATGCTTTTCATACCTTTGCCCGTATCAAAATCAAATGCTATGAAAATGAACATCATTGTCCCTGTTGCGTTGGGAGCTGTACTCAGTTTTGGATTACTAAGATGTACGACTATGAATACACAGAATAAAGCTATTGATCCTGCTAACCTGGATCAGACTGTTTCTCCAAAAGCAGATTTTTATCAGTATGGCAACGGTGGTTGGATGAATAATAACCCTTTACCTGATGATCGTTCACGATACGGAAGCTTCGACGAACTCGCCGATAAAGGTGATGAACAGGTAAAGCAAATTTTTGAGGAGCTTGAAAATCAGAATTTTGCCCCCGGAACAAATGGGAAAAAGATTGCTGATTTTTATGCTTCCGGCATGAATCAGGAATCTGTAAACAAGCAGAATTTTGATGGAATAAAGGTATATCTGAATGCCATAGAGAAAATGAAAACCGGTGAGGATCTTCAAATTATGATTACCAGACTTTTTCACGATGGAATAAACCCGGTATTTTATCTTTACGGAGATGCTGACTCCAGAAACTCTGAAATGGTAGTAGCTCATTTCCATCAGGGTGGCCTTGGAATGCCCGACCGTGACTACTATTTAAATGAAGATGATCGCTCTAAGGCGGTTCGGAAAGCATATACAGATTACGTAACCACTTGTTTTGAGCTCATTGGAGCAGAAGACTCAGGCCAGGAAATGAAAAATGTAATAGCCGTTGAAAGTCGTTTGGCGAAAATTTCCCGCTCACGTGAGGACCTCCGCGACCCGGAAGCAAATTATAATCCCACCAGCGTGGAATATCTGAGTAATGAATACCCCAACTTTAACTGGGATTTGTTCTTTGCCCGCCTGTACCTTGAAGAACCCGGCAAAATTATAAACGGTCAACCGGAATTCATGGCAGAATTTAATGAGATGCTTAGCGATACAGATTTAGAGGTATGGAAAAGCTATCTTACTTTCCGCGTAATTAACAGCTCTGCTTCTTACCTCTCTGATCCTTTTGTTCAGGCTCGTTTTGACTTTTATGGAAAAACACTGCAGGGTCAACCTGAGATGTTGCCGCGATGGAAACGTGTCCTTAATACTACTTCAAGTTATCTTGATGAAGCGGTCGGGCAGCTTTATGTGGAAAAATTCTTCCCGCCTGAGGCCAAAGAGAGAATGGTTGAACTGACCGGAAATCTTAAAAAAGCCTTTGCGATTCGCATAGAAAACCTCGACTGGATGGAAGATGTCACAAAAGAGAAAGCCCTGGCAAAGCTCGAAGCAATGCGCGTAAAAGTTGGTTATCCCGACAAATGGCGTTCATATGACGAACTGGATATTTCTGCCGGTTCGTATATTGAAAATGTGATAGCGGCACGCAGATTTGATGTGAAATATCAAATGAATAAAATCAACAAACCTGTGGATATGGAAGAGTGGCATATGCCTCCGCAGATGGTAAATGCTTATTACAGCCCCAATGGAAATGAAATCGTTTTCCCCGCAGCAATTCTGCAGCCTCCGTTCTTCTTTATGGATGCTGATGATGCAGTGAATTATGGTGCTATCGGTGTGGTTATCGGTCATGAAATGACACATGGTTTTGATGATCAGGGACGTAAATATGACCTTGATGGTAATCTTAATGACTGGTGGTCAAAAACTGACTCTGAGAATTTCGAGAAGAGAACACAGAAGCTTGTGGATCAGTTTAATGAGTTTGTTGTACTGGACACAATCCATGCCAATGGTAAACTTACCCTTGGTGAAAATATTGCAGATCTTGGTGGTCTGAATATCTCATATCAGGCGCTACAGCTGGCACTTGGCGGAAACGAAAAACCAATTGAAGGATTTACTCCCGAGCAGCGTTTTTTCCTGGCATATGCACATGTATGGGGTCAGAATATCCGTGATGAGGAGATACTTCGCAGAACAAAAGTTGATGTACACTCGTTAGGAGAGTTCAGAGTGAATGGTCCGCTGCCCAACATGCCTGAATTCTACAAAGCATTTGATGTACAAGAGGGTGACGCCATGTATCTCGCAGATGAGAACCGTGCTGTAATCTGGTAAAAAATATTTTTATGATTGATCTAAGGAAAAAAGATTTTTCCCGTGATGAGCTTATCCGGCTCCTGAATACTCCGATGGAAGATGTTCAGGAGTTGTTTGATACCGCCCTGGCTATTAAAAAAGAAACCCTGGGTGATGAAGTGTATTTCAGGGGACTTCTTGAGTTTTCAAATATTTGTGCCAAAAACTGCTACTATTGTGGCGTGCGTTGCGGAAGAAAGAATCTGCATCGTTATGAAATAACAGACGATGAAGTTCGGGAAGCAGCCCGCTTTGCAGTAGAGAATAATTTTGCTTCTATGGTTATCCAGGCCGGAGAGCGAACAAATAAGGCGTTCGTTGACCGAATTACCCGGGCGCTGGATATTATTATGGAAGAGTCGGGGAATGATATGGCTGTAACACTCTCTCTTGGTGAGCAAACAGAAGATACGTTTAAAAAGTGGCGCGACCATGGCGCATCAAGATATCTTTTGCGGATTGAAAGTTCCAACAGGGAACTTTTTGAGAAGATTCATCCTGTAGATCACCTTCACGCTTATGAACGCCGCATTGAGGGCCTTGAGCTCCTGCGAAAAACAGGTTATCAGGTCGGCACCGGTGTGATGATCGGCCTGCCTTTTCAGACTGTGGAGGATCTTGCCGATGACCTTCTGTTCTTTAAGAAGATGGATATCGATATGTTTGGAATGGGACCTTATATCGAGCATGAAGATACGCCGCTTTATCAATACCGTCATCTTCTCCCTCCACCGGAAGAACGCTTCTGGCTCTCAATAAAAATGATCGCTGTTTTACGGTTGTTGGTCAATGATGCCAACATGGCTGCTACTACTGCTATGCAAACCCTTTATCCGGAAGGAAGAGAAAAAGCTATGCTGGCAGGAGCAAATGTAATCATGCCTAACCTGACACCGGTGAAGTACCGCGAAGATTATCTTCTCTATGAAAACAAACCCGGACTTGAACAGGAAAAAGAAGATACTGTGGAGTATCTGGAAAAATGTATCACCGGAATAGGTCTCAGGGTTGGATATGGCAAAAAAGGTGATCCTTTGCATTATAT
>PKSY01000248.1 GCA_002869405.1 Marinilabiliales bacterium | reverse complement strand
CTTAAGCTTGCTGAGCCTAAGAATCAGTTTACTGTTGGTATCGTTGATGATATTACATTTAAGTCACTCCCACTTCTGGAA
The DNA here is from genome assembly GCA_002869405.1 of Marinilabiliales bacterium. GTDB lineage: Bacteria > Bacteroidota > Bacteroidia > Bacteroidales > BM520 > BM520. Next base: position 11,363 of record PKSY01000248.1, on the reverse strand, counting down.
GATATCGATGTAACACCTAAAGGAACAATTCAGGCAAAATTTTATGGTATCGGTTCTGATGGTACTGTTGGTGCCAATAAGAACTCCATCAAGATTATTGGTGAAAGTACTGATAAGTATTGCCAGGGTTATTTCCAGTATGATTCAAAGAAATCTGGTGGATTTACAGTGTCTCACCTTCGTTTTGGTGACCACCCTATCCGCTCTACATATTATGTAAATATTGCTGACTTTGTAGCTTGTCATGTGCCTTCTTACCTTGATAAGTACGATATGCTTAAAGGTCTGCGTAAAGGTGGTACTTTCCTTTTCAACTCTATCTGGGATGTGGAAGAGACAAAGCGCCGTTTACCAAACAGCATGAAAGCCTATATGGCGAAAAATGATATTGGATTCTACATCATAAATGCAACTGAAATTGCAGAAGAGATTGGTCTTGGCAACAGAATCAATACAATCATGCAATCTGCATTCTTCAAGATTGCCAACGTAATTCCTTACGAAATGGCAGTAGAACAGATGAAGAAGTTTATTGTTAAGAGCTTCGGCCGTAAAGGAGAAGAGATTGTAAATATGAACTATGCTGCTGTTGATCGCGGAGGTCAGGTAGTGAAGGTTGATATTCCTGCTGAATGGGCAAAGCTGGAAGCTGAAGAAATTGCAGTAGATGAAAGCCGTCCTGAGTTCATCAGAAATGTTGTTGACCCAATCAACGCACAAAAAGGTGACGATCTTCCTGTTTCTGCATTTGTTGGTCGTGAAGATGGTACTTTCCCGGCTGGTACTACTGAATATGAAAAGCGCGGTATTGCCGTTAGCGTTCCTGAATGGATTGCTGAAAATTGTATCCAGTGTAACCAATGTGCTTATGTTTGTCCACACGCTGCAATTCGTCCGTTCCTCCTTGATGAGAATGAGATGAAAGGTCTTCCTGAAGGCGTCGAAACACTGAAGGCAACAGGAAAAGCCCTCGACGGACTTCAGTTCCGTATGCAGGTAAGCCCACTCGATTGTACAGGTTGTGGTAACTGTGTGGATGTATGTCCTGCAAAAACCAAAGCACTTGAGCTTAAGCATCTCGGTACTCAGGAGAATGAAATTCCTAACTGGGAATACATGGCCAAGAAGGTTACATATAAAGATACACTCCTTCCCAAAGAGAAGACTGTAAAGAATTCACAGTTTGCTCAACCGTTGTTTGAGTTCTCCGGAGCTTGTGCCGGTTGTGGTGAAACACCTTACGTGAAACTTATCAGTCAGCTTTATGGAGATCGTATGATGGTTGCCAACGCAACTGGTTGTTCTTCAATTTATGGTGGCTCAGCTCCGGCAACTCCTTATACTACAAATGCTGAAGGTAAAGGTATTGCATGGGCAAACTCACTGTTTGAAGATAATGCTGAATACGGTATGGGTATGGCTCTCGGTGTAAATAAACTCCGCGCACGTATCGAACTCCGCATGAAAGGTGCCATGGAAAAAGTTAACGCTGAAACCAAAGCTGCTTTCACAGAGTGGATTGAAAATAAGGAAAATGCCGAAGGTTCAAAAGTTGCTTCTGAGAAGGTTCTCGCTGCACTTGAAAACGAAACTGATGCTGTTGCTGCTGAACTAAAAGACCTTAAAGATTTCATGATTAAGAAGTCTGTATGGATCTTTGGAGGTGACGGTTGGGCATACGACATCGGTTATGGCGGACTTGACCACGTTCTTGCTAGCGGTGAAGATGTAAACGTTCTTGTTATGGATACTGAGGTATACTCTAACACCGGAGGACAATCTTCAAAAGCTACTCCTGTGGCAGCTGTTGCAAAATTTGCTGCTGCCGGTAAACGCATCCGTAAGAAGGATCTTGGAGCAATGGCAATGACTTATGGTTACGTATATGTTGCGCAGGTTGCAATGGGCGCCAGCCAGTCACAGTGGCTGAAAGCTCTGCGCGAAGCTGAAGCATATCAGGGACCATCACTCATCATCGCATATTCTCCTTGTATTAACCATGGTCTGCGTGCAGGTATGGGTAAATCACAACATGAGGAGAAACTTGCTGTAGAATGTGGTTACTGGCAGATGTTCCGCTACAACCCTATGCTTGAGGAAGAAGGTAAGAATCCTTTCGTCCTTGACAGCAAGGAGCCGGACTGGAGTCAGTTCCAGAATTTCCTTAAGAGTGAGGTTCGTTACACATCACTTCTGAAATCATTCCCGGAAGAAGCACACGAACTTTTTGCTGCTGCTGAAGAGAATGCCAAATGGCGCTATAACAGCTATCTGCGTTATGCAGCCATGAAGTATGAGAATGACGCTGAATAAGAATTCTTATTCCATATATAAAAATGCTGCTTCCGGTTGGGGGCAGCATTTTTTTTATTCCTTATCTTTACCCAAAATCTAACAATATGAAAAAACTAACCATACTTCTTCTGGTTCTTGCAGCCCTGACTTCATGCAAGGTAAGTGTTCAACATGGTGATGATGCAAAGAGTAAGCAGAGTTCTGTAAATACTGAAGCACTTAAATCAGTGCTATATATGCAGACTGCTGCAGAGTATCGTGCCCTCTGTTATCAGACCTTCAACTTTGGTAAAGTGCGTTTAGACAACTACCTGAAGCGTATGAATATGTCGAAGAAATATGCCATTGTTGTGGATATTGACGAGACGGTTCTGGATAATAGCCCACATGCAGCACAGTCATTGATAGATGGTACTAATTATCCGACAGGCTGGTCGGAGTGGATTAAGAAGGCTGAGGCGAAACCAATTCCCGGTGCATTGGAGTTTTTGAATTATGCAGATGAAAAAGGTATTGATGTATTTTATATCAGTAACCGAAAAGAGGAGCTGAAAGAGGCTACTATTGTTAATTTACAGGAGGTTGGATTTCCAAATGTGAGTGATGAAACTGTGATGCTTCGTACTACTACATCCGGCAAAGAGCCACGCAGGGAGGTTGTATCAGAAACGCATGAAATTATTATGCTCTTTGGTGATAACCTGACTGATTTTTTACCTGTTTTTGAGAAGAAAAGTATAGATGATCGTTTTGGTCTGGTGGATAAATATGAGAAGGAGTTTGGTGCAAAGTTCTTTGTACTTCCAAATCCCTCGTATGGCGACTGGGAAGGTGCAATCTATGACTTTGATTACTCTCTGTCGGAGCAGGAAAAACTTTCTGCGAAAGCGAAAATGTTAAATGGATTTATGGAATAATTGTAGCTCGACGATCTGAGATAATTCCGTCCATTGGAATATCATGCGAATCTGCAGGAATATTTTCCAACAGCTGAAAGTCAAAACAGATTCCAAGTTTGAATGCATTTGTGGTTTTTAATAATCCATCGTAATAGGCTTTTCCCCGTCCCATTCGATTATTGTTTATATCGAAGGCTACGCCGGGAACAATGATTAAATCCAGTTCATTTAATTCTGTGAATAATGGTCCCTGAGGTTCAAGAATTTTGAAAAAGTCACCCTCTTTCATTGAATCAATACCTGTATATTCACGTAGTTCCAGAATATCTCCTTTGACACAAGGGAGAATGATTCTTTTTTCCATATGCCATTTTTGTATGGCTTCATGCGTTATTACTTCGTCTGCCATTGACCAGTAAACCATCACGGTTTCTGCATTTTTAAAGAAGGAATGCTTCTCAATGGATTCAATGATTGAAGCCGATGCAGTTTCTTTTTGTTCCTGAGTCTGTTGTTTTTTCAGGTTTCTGATCTCTTTTCTGAGCTTCTTTTTTTGTTCGTCGATACTAATCATAATGGTATAAAAAAGCCGGAAGAGTTAGTTCTTCCGGCTGCAAAGATATTAAAACAAGGTTTTAGTCTATATGAATCTCGTAAGGTAGTCTGGCCTGAATCCCCTTCATCTCTTCGATTGATTTTAAAGATTCCAGATATTGGTAATATGGTCCCATTGTGGATTTAAGTGCATTTTTGGTTTGCTCACCGGTAATAAATTCCATAAATTGTTCAATAGGATCCTTAATGTCGGGTAAAGTGCGCAGGCGATAATTTTCCAGCCCGGCCTCTTCTGCAGCAATTTCAATGGCTCTTTCAAGACCGCCAAATTCATCAATAAGTCCTATTTCTATGGCATCAGTGCCTGCCCAAACACGACCCTGTCCGATGGCATCAACAGCCTCACGTTCCATTCCACGACCTTCTGCAACGAGGCTTGTAAAGTTGAAGTAGGTATCTGTTACGTTTCTTTTTAACTCGGCTTCTTCAAAAGCATTCAAAGGTCGGAAAGCATTCGGGAAACCTGCATTTTCATTAGTGCTTACGTTGTCTGTAGTAATACCGATTTTTTCTTTAAGCAATCCCTCGAAGTTCGGGAACATCCCAAATACACCAATTGAACCAGTAATTGTATTTGGCATGGCAACGATTTTATCGGCGAAGCAGCTTATATAGTATCCGCCTGATGCTGCCACATCACCGTATGAAGCAATTACCGGCTTTTCTTCTTTTAAAAGACGCATTTCACGCAGGATTACATCGGAGGCCATAACACTTCCTCCGGGAGAATTTACACGTAGTACAACGGCTTTGATTTTATCGTCCAGTCTTGCTTTTCGAATTGCTTTCGCAAAATTAACCGATCCGATGGTGTTCTCGTCGGCATCACCGTCAACAATGTTTCCTGTTGCATATATTACAGCAATTTTCTCTTTGGCAAAAGGTTCGTCATCATCGAATTCAGCGTTGCGGTATTTTGCAAGTTTAATGGCTGTAATTTTACCGTCTTTTTCTTTCCCGGTTGCTTCATCAATTGCATCATAAACCTGATCAAGATATGCTAGTTCATCGACGAGTTTTGCATCCAGCGCTCTCTTTGCGTCCATACCGGTAAGATTATCAGCAAATTCATTTAACTGATCCTTTGATAAACCGCGTGCTACAGATATTTCGTCCAGATATGTTTCCCAGATTGCTGTAATATATTTTCCTGTTTGTTCGCGATTGGCCTCTGACATTTTTTCCATAAAGAAAGGCTCTACAGCACTTTTGTATTTATTCCCGTCGGGGCGAAGGATTTGCACTTCAATATCTGTCTTTTCCAGCAGGTTTTTATAGAACATGATTTGTGCATTAAGGCCTTTAAAATCAACCATACCAATGGGATTCAGGAAGACTTTATCTGCAACAGTGGCGAGATAATAAGCTTTTTGAGAGTATAATTCACTATAGGCATAAATAAATTTGCCAGAATCCTTGAATTCTTTTAATGCATCCCGGATTTCAGTAATTGTTGCTGAACCTGCTGCAACATTGCTGATATTCAGAAATATCCCTTCTATTCGATCATCTTTTTCAGCTTTATGAATTGACTCCAGGATTTCATTCAGCCCAACCGGGTTGACCATGTCACCAAGGATCATTGGTGTAGTATTCTTTGGTGTTCTGTCAAAAATCGGGTAATTGAGGTTCATTTGCAGAACGCTGCCGTCTTTAACTTCAACATCCTGATCGTCAGCAAAGGAGATCAGCGATATAAAAACAGCCGCAGAAATGAAAAACACAATGACACTGGTAAGAATAACGCCCGTCATTGTTGCGAGTGTGTACTTAAAAAAATCTTTCATATTGATGTAGTTTTAATTTGTTGTAAAGGTAAGAATTTTAAGGTGTATGTTATTTTACAAATAAATAGATGTCTTTGTTCGCATATAGTTACATAAAGGTTAAAAAAAATGTAATTTTGGGTATCCAAAACCGGATAGTGCTGCTTTTAGGAGGAAACCTTGGTGACAGAGAGATGATTTTAAGGCGTTGTATTTCGTTACTTACTGAAAATGTTGGCACTATGGCGGCTATCTCAGGTTTGTATATTAGTGAGCCCTGGGGATTTCAGGAGGATGTTCCTCATTTCTGGAATTGTGTTGTAATTCTTGATTCTGACCTGACTGCAAAAGAGGTTCTGGGTAGTACCCAGAGAATTGAAAAGGAACTGGGCAGAACTAATAAAGGTGGGGAAGTGTACCAGTCGAGATTTATTGATATTGATTTGTTGTTTTTTAATGACGAAATCATCAGGGAGAACGATCTGGAAGTTCCACATAAAGGTATTCCGCACCGGAGGTTTGTGCTGGAGCCTTTAAATGAACTGCTCGCAGATTTTCGACACCCGGTTTTTCATAAACGGATTGATGAATTGCTACATGAATGTACTGACCACTCGAATGTATATTGCGAAAAAATGCTGACAGATGAATTATAGCTACATCACCATAGAGGGTTGTATCGGTGCCGGGAAAACAACTCTGGCAAAGCGAATAGCTGATGATTATAATGGAAAGCTTATCCTTGAGCAATTTGAGGATAACCCTTTCCTGCCAAAATTTTATAAGGATCAGGAGAAGTATGCGTTTCCTCTTGAGATGTCATTTCTTGCCTCCAGATATCAGCAGCTAATGGATCAGTTATCCTCACAGGATCTGTTTCATGAGTTTACGGTTTCAGATTATTTTATCACAAAATCGTTAATATTCGCCAGGCGTACACTGGAGAAGGATGAACTTTCACTTTACAGCAGACTTTTCAATATTATTGAAGCCAATCTTCCAAAACCGCAGTTGCTTGTATATCTTTATTCTGACATTGATCGATTACTTTCGAATATCAAAAAAAGAGGTCGTGACTATGAGCAGGACATCACGGGCGAATACTTACGAAATATCCAGGAGGGATATTTTGATTTCATTCGTCAGCAGAAGAACAAGCGTATTTTGATTATGGATACGAACAACGTTGATTTTGTAGCTGATGATCAGGTGTACGAGAAGATGATAAAGTTGATTCTGCGGGAGTGGCCGGAGGGGACACATCGGGTTGTGGTGTAAATTTTTTGAAAAAGAAGGGTAACAAAATGTTTTTTTTTGTATTAAGCAACAGGNCAACAGGTGCCTTTTTACTGATACACAATGTGACTCCGCCGGCAATTAACGGTAAGGGGTGGCCTGGGGAAGGAATACCCCGGAGTGTTTTTTGAAATTGGTACGGGGGTGAAGGCGAGATGGACACCAAAAAAATCCACCCTTTCAAAGGGTAATTGTGTCAAATTCCGACCAACAAAACATCAAATCCCCAACCCCATCCAACAAAATCTCCAATTTATCATAATTCTAAATAAGAATATCCTACACTGAACTACTTAGCAAAGTACTATTCAATCCTCAATTATATTCTGGAAAAATAAAAGGCTGCCCAGAATCTGAACAGCCTTTCAAATATTTTGTCGTTAAGGGTTACTTAACTGCCTCCATGAATAGCGGGTCGTCAAAGAATCTTACAAATTCTCTGTCAACAGCAGCTTTCATGGCAAATTTAGGATTCATCTTAATAGCTTTTGCCAGATACTCAACCATAGTGGTTTTGTTATCTGTGCGTGCAGCAATAACAGCCATCAGGTAATGACCCATGCATGATTCTTCTCCACACTTGAGTGTTTTGGATGCAGCATCATACTCTTCTTCAAGTACCTGAACCAGTGCTTTGTTATAGTTACACTCTTTGTCCTTAAGAACTTTCATTGCAGCAGCATATTTACCTTTTGTGATGTCAATGATTGCAACATTGTAAGCTACATCAACTCCAAGGCCTTTAGCTTTATTGAACAGTGACATTGCATTGTCATAGTCTTTAGCTTTGCTGGCCGCAGCACCCATATTATTAACAACCATAGGGTTGTTAGGGCTGAGCTCATTTGCTTTCTCAAGATATGCAACAGCCTCTTCAGCTTTGAACATGCTGAGGTATGTAGCAGCTACGTTGTTCTGAGCTTTCCAGTCTTTTGGGAACATATCGGCAGCGCTCTTGTAAATCTGAAGCTTTGTGTTGAAGTCATCAGTAAGAGTACCAGCGTAGATGAGTTCTTTAAGAGAGAGTTCTGATGGATTGTTAACTGCGAGGTTAGCAATTTCTTCAGCAGTTTTCTTAGGCTCAAAACATGTAACTTTAAACTCAACGCGACGAAGAGGAGGAAGGATTTCATCAGCAATCTCATTATAAACAAGAGTCATGTTTCTGATTTCCTGCTCTTTCTGCAGTGGGTTTGTCTGAGACTTCACAACGTTAAGAACGATGCTCTTATCCTTCAGGTTAGAAGCTTCAACAGCTTTGATAAATCCGTTCCAGTCTTCACCAAGACCGCGTGAAGTAATGGTGTACTCTTCTTCAGGATTTTCAACTTTTACGGTTGCTTCGTCGTCTTTAAGAAGGTTTTTGTAGATCTTTTTCAGGATTTTCATACCTGATTCAGAACGTTTCTCTGAGAGACCTTCGTTGAAAGACTCTTCACCTTCCGGAGAAGCGAAGGCATTAATTTCAATGTTTTTAACTTCCCAGCCCTGGTCAATGAATGCCTGAAGAGCATCAAGCTGATCTTTAACATTCATCTCCTTGTTAATGTCAAGGTTGTAATTGATGTTCGAACGGTTTACGAGGAAATAGAAAGTTGCTGTTTCGCTAACCGGAGTAACGAGCTCATAGTACTCATCAGTTTTCATGCCGAGTTTAGCAGCATTTTCACGTGATGCGAACCATACGTCTTCGTTATGCATCACAAACTGTGAAGTCATAATTGTACCATCAGCGAGCTTAACTTCAGCTGTCTCCTGAACTTTACCTTTTTTGGTAATCACAGGTTCTACAACCAAAACAGCTTCTTCCATACCCGGCTCATAATCGATAACCGTGTTGTAAGTGAAGCTGCCACCTTCTTTAGTGCTGATAACCTGACCGTTTCCTTCGGCTTTTTCACCTTTAAGTGTCATTGACTTGAGTTCTTTCTCTTTTCCGTCATATTTCATAACAGGAGTAAACTCAACAACAGCTTTTTTGTGAAAAGTTTTTTCTGGTATTGTGCCTTCTACTTTAACGGTGATTTTTCCACCGTCATTTTCCAGTGTCTCCGGCTCAACATCGTAAGAACCAGGCATTTTTGTAGATACACAACCAGACAACATACCTACGATGAGCATTAATGCAGGCAGAAGCTTAATGTAACTTTTTTTCATAATGGAATGGCTTTTAGTATTATTACTGTGTTTTATTGATTTACAATTTTTTGAGTAGTGCAAATATAAAAAATATCCATAATAATTGGTGTAACGCGATACTGTTTTTACAATCTTTCTGGTTTTATAGATCCTCAAAACCTGTTTCTCGGTTCTTTTTATGCGATAATTACGTGCCGAAGTATTATTCTTGTCAATTTTGTTTTTGATAATATTTTGAATGTCAAATAGTCGAAGGAAAACATATATTAGATTTCTTCGTCTGATATATCCGTTTAACCATTAGGATAAAAATGCTGAAGGCCTTTGTGTTCTGCTTTAAAAGTGATAAATTTGGCGGGCATTGTGCGCTTAAATAACCGGACAGGCATAGAGAAGTATTCGCAGAGTTGATTTATTAGATTATTTATTCAAAATGTGTACTATACGTCGATTGAAGAATTAATACACCCACATATGAAGGCTATTAATATCATCCTACCCGTTCTATTCTTGATTACAAGTGTTTGCAGGCCTGTATTTGGTCAACAGAAAAGCGATTATCTGTCGGGTAATATCTCGGTTTCTGAATTGTCGGGCTCCTATATTGTTTCCGGTGATTGCTTTTTTATTGACTCCTGCTACATACATCCAGGAACTGAATTTCTCTTCGATGGTGAATTTAAGTTTGTAGTGAGAGATGATATTATCTTTGACGGAACTGCAGATGAAAACATTGTTTTCAAATCATATAGTGGTCTCCGCTGGGAAGGTATTAAGATTGATGGTAATCAAAATGGTGGAGTGGTATTTCGTTTCTGTACTTTCGAAGATGCTGACTATCCTGTATATACATCGCAAAATAACACCAGCAATATTGAAGAAATCTCAAACTGTTTATTTTCAGATGTTAAGGGCGCAGTAAAAAACGGCTCCGGAGATATTTATCAAATTTCCCATTCTACATTTATTATCGAAAACGGATCAGAGAATTTTGCTGTAAAAAATAAAAACGGTGACTCTTCAAGGGATATTCTTTTAGAAGATAACCATTTCTTTTTTGAGCCTGGTGATGACGGGCTTTTTGAAATCGTATATCCAAACTATCTGGTTCAGCTTCAGGGAGATTATCGTGATATCAGATTTGTGGAAAATAGTTTTGATTCCCTTTATTGCACTGCAGTTAAATTAACAGAAATAAATGGTGAGGCCTGTTATTTTGATGATAATAAGTTTCAGGGAATTCCTGAAAGTAAAAGGCTCACTATTAATCTTAACAATCCTTTGGATTACAGAAATGTTGCAGTTCTTGTGAATAGCAATGAGGGTATTCAGGAGTTCTTATTTTCCAATAATCTTTTCAGTAACCTGGTAAACCCATTTAGCGCTCAAAATATCCCTTCTCAGAATGACCATTTTTCTGCTGTTACATTTAAAGATTCAAATGTAAGTGCTGACATTTTGTTTTCTTCAAACAGGTTTGATTCCTGCGGCTATGCCGGAGGTTTTAACAATGGTTCTTCGGATTTTGAAAATATTACTGGAGCAGTGTTGATTGATAATTGTAATGAGTTAATTATAAATGACCTGCAAGTTCAAAATACAATTGGTCGTTCAACAGGATTTTTAGATTGTCAGGATGTTGCTGTTTTTTCCATGGTGAATAGTAATATCGCTGGTGCGGATGGAGATTTTGTCTTTACAAATAGTGATTTTGAACCTGTCGGTTTTGCAAGAATCTCAGTTAGCGGGTCTTTTTCGGTTTCGGAGTGTGATTTTTATAATACAAATAATAAATTCATCTCAGGAAACTTTGAGGTTAATCTGACCGGTGAAACCTATGATATTTTAGAGGTTTCGGAGTGCCATTTTGAAAATGTACGGACCATTGAAACTTCAGGTGGTGCCTTTAGGTTTTTTACACTACACAATGAGGAAATGACGCTGGATGAGTTTCTTATTCAGGATAATGATATTACCGGTAACTATTTTTCTGATATTACAAAATGTCCTGATAATGGTGGATTTGTTTCTTTTAATCTGCCTCTCTCGAATATTGATAGGTTTAATATTTCTTTAAATACTGTTAATAACGGTGTCTCGGATACGCTGCGGGCAAATACAAACGGCGGCTTTGCAAATATCATATCAAAAAGAATTGGCGCTGTTGCCGACGGATTTAAAATTGAAGATAATCATTTCTATAATGTACTTGCCAATCAAGGGAATGGTGGTGTTTTCCTGATCGAATCCGAGTCAATAGAATCGGATTTCAGCATTATGAATAATACGTTTTCAGGATGTAGTGCTGATGCCGGGGCTGATGGCGAGGGCGGAGTATTATCTCTGAATGTCT
>PKSY01000004.1 GCA_002869405.1 Marinilabiliales bacterium | reverse complement strand
TCCCAGCCTGGCAAGAACATTCGGCGAATTCCTTGACGAAGGTATCATTGAAGGCTCATGGAAGGAATTTACTATTGTTCACTACCGCACTCTGGAAGGATTACTCTTTGAATAAAAATTCCCCGCTTTTTCTGCTGACAGTGGGTTTGTGTATTATCTTTGCAAAGAAAAAAACAGTATTTATATTTTAAACCAACTACTATGAAACAAACATTTACTCTTGTTGTGATGGTATTGCTGTCATTATCAATCTCTTTTGCACAAACTGTCATAACTCACGACGATCATGCACCTCAAATCGGGGATGTGGTACAAACAACTTATGTTGATGTTATGGAAGCTGTTGATCCCGGCACTACGGGTGGCGGACAAACCTGGGACTTCTCAATGTACACAGGTGGTGAAACTGAAACTGTAACTTTTATTGACCCTGCAGGTACTCTTTGGGGAGGTGAAGTAACCAGTAACCTTGCAATTCAGCTGGATTACAGGAGCTTTTTAGTGAACTATTATAATGTAACAAACAGTAAATTTGCAAATGTTGCCATGGGAACTCATGATGAGGAAATGGGTGATGTACTTATGGTTTTTGATGATGAAATGGACCTGCTGCATTTTCCTTTTGCCTATGGTGACTCCTTTGATGATACTTACTCCTATACCATGGAATTCTCAGGAATGAGTATGATTACCAGTGGCACTATGACGTATAACGCCGATGCTTACGGAACAATTATAACACCCAGTGGTACTTATAATAATGTACTCAGGGTTACCTGTGTGGATGTTGAAACTACAGAAACATGGTTTAACGGTAACCTGATTGATACTTCCACAGAGACTTATACAACTTATGAGTGGTATTCACAAAACTCGATGCCTCCTGTAGCAGGCCTCGATTTTGATGCTGAATTTCCTGATGAAACTTCAATAAGCTTTAACGAAACTCAAACAGATGTGGATGAATACGTTGATAATATGAATGTAGCATGGCCAAACCCTGTGGATGATGTGCTTACAATTAATACTTCGGCATTCTCTTCTGAAAGTACAATCCGTATTTTCAATTCTACAGGTTCGGTTGTTAAGGAGATTTTTGCTTCAGGTAACCGTATCGAAGTTGCCGTTGATGACTTCAACAGTGGTATTTACTTTGTAACCGGCATTGGATCCGAGGGATCAGTAATTAATAAGAAGGTTGTAGTATTATAAAGACTTTCTTTATGGAAAAAAGAACGGCTGCCCTTTAAGACAGCCGTTTTTCATATTTAGAAGGTTTTATTTAGAAAAGTCCTCCGTTTTTATAGATTTCAAGCTGAACTTCTGAAAACTTCTCTGCCATCATCTCTTTGTTGTTTGAATGATTGATGATCTTTCCGGTTTCAAAGTTCACACTAATGATATCACCATCTTTGAGGTCAACAGGTTCCATTGATTCATAGGTCATGATAGGCATTGCTGCATTGATGGCATTTCTTTCATAAATGGCGCCAAACGATTCAGCAAGAATCACCTGTACTCCAAGTGCCTTGAAGCAATCCACTGCCTGCTGGCGTGATGATCCGCTACCGAAATTTTTCTGTACCACCACAATGTCGCCGGGTTGAGCTTTTTTGGCAAAGTCCTCATAACCTTCGAGGTTATCGAATGTATAGGGTCCCATTTCATCAATATTGGTGATGGTAAGATAACGGTTATGGAAGATCATATCGGTGTCGATATTGTCCTCTTTAATAAACCATACACGTCCTTTAACTTCTACGGGTCTCTCCTCAGAAGCAGTTTTAGCTTCTGCTTTGGTGCCTTTTAGTTCAGGGTTGAAAGCGAAATCCCAGTTTGCCGGTTCAGCAGGAATCAGTTCGGGAGTGGTGATATATCCTGCCACGGCAGAAGCTGCCACCGCCTCCGGTGATGCGAGATACACCTCACCTTTACCCTGTTTTCCGGGGAAGTTTCTGTTTCCTGTAGAGATAGTGATCTCTCCGGGACCATTTTGCCCTACCTGTCCGGCAGCACATCCTGCACATCCGGGGTTAGATACCAGCGCTCCGGCTCTTTTGAAGATATCGATATAACCTCTTTCAAGGCACTCGGCCCACACCTCTTCTGTGGCGGGAACAATCTTCAGCATAACTCCGGGTGCCACAACTTTATCTTTCAGTACTTCTGCCGTAGCTGCCATATCTTCAATACGACCGTTGGTACAACTACCGATAAAACCTGAGTCGATTTTGATTTTTTGTAATGCTACGCCATCAATTTCTACCGTATCATGGGGTTTTCCCGGTCGTGAAACACGCTTGGTAAAGGTGCTGAAATCAAGGTCGAACACTTTTTCGTAAACAGCATCTGCATCAGCAGCAACCAGTTCCAGATTTCGGCCGGCACGTACACTGCTGTATTTCATAATCTCTTCGTTAGGAGTGAACAGGATGATGATACATCCCATTTCTGTTGCCATGGAAGAGATTGTGATACGCTCATCAAGGGTAAATTTATCCACTTCTTCGCCATAAATCTCCACGGAATACCCGAGAAGTTTATTTGCACCAAATTCATTGAGCAGGTTCAGTACAACATCTTTGGCAGAGATGCCTTCAGGGCGTTTTCCGTTGAGGTTTATCTTTACAGATTTTGGAACCTTAAACCATACTTTTCCTTTCGCCCAGGCTGCAGCAATATCTTTATCTCCCATACCCTGACCGAAAGCACCAACAGCGCCCAGGATATTCGCGTGCGAATCAGTGGTTACAGCTGTGGAACCCGAATACGACAGGCCTTCATGAATTAGCGTATGAGTTCCGATACCATTGTTGATATCGTACACTTTTATGCCTTGTTCACGGGCATAAATACGACATATTTGCTGGTTTACGGCATACTTTTGATCGGAGCCGGTGGGGTTACAGTCGAAGGTGAAAAAAGTACGCTTCGGGTCATCGACAGAAAGGTTATTGTCGCGAAGGTTTTTTACCACATTTGCACCACCAAAGTCGCGGGCGGCACGCACATCAATTTCAATATCGATAATTTCACCCGGTTTTACCACTGTATGCTTTGAGTGGTTTGCCAGTATTTTTTCTATAAGATTCATTCGCAGGTTTTTTAAACAGTTAGACGTTCTTTAAAAGGAAGGAAAGTCATAAAGTCGGCATGATGAACGACATATGCTTCGGTGGTACGTTTAACCATATTTCCTTCACCGGCATGTGTTGCGATGATATGACATACTTCCGCAGGCACGCCGCACTCTTCAGCGAGAGAAACGCCTGAGAAAGGATGACGCAGGTATTTTCCATAGGTTCCCTGTACGGCTTTTCCGTTTTCATCAAGCACATATTCCAGAAGTTTACCGACATCAGCCAGTATGGCACCTGAAATCAGCACATCCATATTTACGGTTAACTCACCATGGTAAAAGTCGTTGATTTTTTGTCCTGCATCACGTGCAATATGCACTACGGAGCGTTTATGATCCATAAAGGTGACTTTCAGGTCGGGCCCGCACAGAAGGGTGAATGGTATGCGGTTCAGGTCTTCAGGAGTGAGTACTGAGCGTTCAAGTGCCGTTTCCCATGTTTTGGCTGTTTTGGCTTTAAGCTCTTCATCCTGTATCCAGGCCAGTTCCGGCCATAATTCATAAACTGTCATAGTTAAATTATATTGGTGTATAGATTTTCGGGTTATTTCATTGCGATAGCTTCGATTTCCACTTTTACTCCCAGGGGAAGTTTCACAACTCCGAAGGCAGCCCTGGCAGGCGGCTCGGTGGGGAAATAGGTTGCATATACCTCATTCATTGCCTTGAAGTTGTCCATATCATCAAGCAGACAGGTGCATTTCACGATGTTTTTCATGCTGTATCCTGCCTCTTCAATAATGGCCTTGATGTTTTCCATCACCTGCTGGGTCTGGGCGGTGATATCTTCAGCAATTGTTCCTGTTTGTGGGTTTACCGGAACCTGTCCTGAAATAAACAGCATTCCATTGTTTTCTACGGCCTGGCTGTAAGGGCCAACAGCTTTTGGAGCTTTCTCCGTGTGGATAATCTTTTTCATATTGTAGCTTTTGTGGTGTATGTA
Source organism: Marinilabiliales bacterium (assembly GCA_002869405.1). GTDB lineage: Bacteria > Bacteroidota > Bacteroidia > Bacteroidales > BM520 > BM520. The sequence goes on along the minus strand of PKSY01000004.1, from coordinate 2,926 downwards.
AAATTGAATTTCAAAATTAAGAATATTCCATAGAAAAAAAACATATTCTGTATTATCGCACAACTATGTGAAATCGTTTTCGGAATACCTGTTTTTTACAACTCTTTTATTAATATTCTTTTCGGAATAAATTCGTTTATTTTACTGAAAACAACGCATTTACAAGGGCTTTGGGAGAATTTTGGCAATGATGGCATAACAGTTGCCTAATTGGCGCCGACGTAACAATCCTTAAGTTACGCCTCTACATTTACTTCGGTAAATAGTTCTGTTTGGTTGTTGGAAAGAAGGCTGTTCCGCCCGGAGCTGCCTTCTTCGTTTTTATTCAAAAAATTCAAATCCGTCGATGCAATCAAGATATGCGCCATCAAATCCTGCTTCAATAATTCTGGCTATGTAAGAGTGTTCATCACCATAAATAATATCTTTCCAGCTTTCATTCCAATACTGGATATGATAATTGCCTTCCCAGAAAGGATTTTCCTGGCTCATCCACTCCGGCCTGGATGAGTTCCAGTCAGGGTGCCAGTAATACCGATAATCTTCAGCTTCACCAATAGAAAGATAACAAAGAAGTATTCTGGTTCCGCCATTCTCTTTGTTACGCAACCGGGCAACCTCCTCCTGAGTAAATGATGTGCCATCATGAAAAAAGAGATCTGTAATTAAAAGGTCATAATTTGTACCTTCAATAGCTTCAATATACTCCTCTTTGGTTTCATAATTCTCCATATTTAGCAGATATAGAAAATTTGAAGCCTGACTTAAAGATGTGATTTGGTCTTCATTAACGTTGTAGGGTTCTTCAGGATAATCCGGGATGGTATTCAGCTCTCTCTCATCAGCAGCAAACGAGATATATCCATTTGCTGCGTTATTTTCATATGAAGTATTTACCCGTTGAATGGTATTGCAATAATCTGTTACCAGGATAACTTTGTTGCGCTCTTTAGCCATATTGAGAAATCCTCTCATAATCTGATTCTGAAGATCAGGGGTGGGTATGTTGTCTTCGCTGTATCCGTAGAAAAGATCTTCCCTTCCAACTCCGTCTATAGACTGAAGGTACTCTTCAGAAATATTTCCGCTCGTATCGCCGCTGATAGTAAAGAGCTCGTTCCCGTTTTGAGGAATTATCAGGAAACCGGGGTCGTAATTTTTGGCATAAGTGCTGATATTGATGACAAAGTCGCGCATTTCCTGACGGAAATCAACGGTTTCAACAACCTCCTCTTCACAGGAGACAAATAACATAAAAATCAGGAATAGATAAAAATGACGTTTCATAGGCTTGTTTTTGTAAAAATACGAAAAAACCTCCGATAAATAATGAATCGTCTCGTATTGTATTAAGAAAGATGTATTTGGATGGGTTTATTATTAAACATCCATAGCTACAGTAAAAGCGATAAATTTCTCTTTTCTGTTATAGAATTGATTGATTAGCGAGCGGCCATTGTAATAATTGACGCCGATTCTAAGTCTTCTTTTTCCATGTTCCTGAGGGAAAATATATCCTGCTTGCAGCGAAAGGTTTGGTGAATATGCATTCAATTGATAAGCACTTATATTTCCTGCAGCATATACTCCGCCCGTGTATTTCCATGGGAGATAATACTCCAGCTCTGCGCCGCCCTGGAAGTTAAACCATGCATCAGCGTGGGGTTTGTTTTGCCGGCTGCCCATAAAGTCAGAGCCGGGAACAAAAAACCCGAATTCACCATAAACCATAAGGATGTCAAGGTCGGGGTTTTTCAAAAACCATAAGGGGCGCACTGCGGCCGACACGATAAAGTCATCGCGTACAGGAAACAGGGTTGTATTCGGGTCGTAATCGATGGGGCTGTGTACATTTCCGGAGTTGTATTCGTCGCCAATATGCGTACAAACATGATGCTTTGCAAAACGTAATGCCAGCCATTCGGTGGGTTTTCCGGCGATCGCGAAATAATATATCCCATCGTAGCCAATCAGGTCATGATTTCCTCCCCGCATAAATGCCGGAGTTACAAGACCCAGATCAACTTCCACTCCAAGGTTAGGGTTGCTTTTGGGGGTGAACTTAAAAAGAGAGATTCTGACACCGGGATAAATCACTAATTTACCGGTATAGGTTCCGTCATTGTTGACATTATCATCAAATTCCAGGTCGCTGTAGAGCGTTTTTTGAGCTGAAACTTCAAACCTTGGGCCCAGAGGATCTGCCAGGTAAGTAGGATAAAAATTATCCAGACCGCAAACCTGCATGTTCCAGTTCATCACCGGAATCGAGAAGTTGCCGTTTTTTTCCTGTGCTAAGGCAGAAAACAGTGATAGAGATATTGCAAACAGAAGTATGATTTTTTTCATAGGGCGTCATTAGATTTTACCGTTCCACACATCATTTTGTTGTCCGTTACCATTGGTCATTCCTCCTAATACCCAGATCATATTGTTATGCTTAACCACGGCATAACCATATCGGGCGTCAAAGTCAGAGCCATTGGAATCGAGGAGCCAATCTTCCGTATCGTATCGTTTCCAGAATGTTACATCCTGACTTCTGGTGAAGTGGAAATGTTAATTGGAATTTGATCTTCCCGGCATGGCATAGAGTACCTCATTGTAAATGAACATCCCGTGGCCGGCACGCCAGAGGTATCCCTGGTCAAAATCGGTGTAATCCTTCTCCCGTGTCTAGGTGATGCCGTCGTAAGAGCTCCAGAGAAAATGCCAGTCTTCAATGGGTTGGCTGCCATTATTTTCACCTTCGAAAATTACTCCGTGCATTCCGCCCTGGATAAAAATCTGCCCTGTTTGCGGATCAACAGTTGCAGCATGATCTGCTCTTATCCCATAGTCATTATTTTCAAGTTTCTCCCAGTTCACTGCATCAGTACTGCGCCACACATCGTTAAAATATACTGATACGTAGCGTGCATTATGG
>PKSY01000202.1 GCA_002869405.1 Marinilabiliales bacterium | reverse complement strand
TGCTTCGATAATAACTTTTCTGTTTTCGACACTTGTGACACGTATATTCATTTTTTATCCACCGGAGTGTTTTATGCTATTATTACTAATCTCAAGCATCATTCTGTATAACTGAAGCGACCGGTCTTTATCAAAATCATTAAATGAATCATCGGCTTCAACGGAAATGGCTATATCTGATTCAACATTATCTGCTATCTCCTGTATTGCCGGTATCAATCCAAACATATCCAGTACCGGAGGAAGTAGTGCATGTGAAATGCGTCGTACATCTGCAATGGACTTATTCAATTGGGTTGAACATACCTGAAACTTTTCATTTAGCTTCCGATCTTCAGGCAAAGATTTCTCCAGCTGCGCCAGATTGAGATTTACATACGACAAGTTCGCCCCGACCTCATCGTGAAGATCTCTGGCAATGCGTTTTCGCTCCTTCTCAATAACCCGGATTTCGTTTTTTAGCAGTTCTTTCTGATAATCAAGACTTATCTGATTCTTTTCCAGATCTGCCATTACCATTTTGCGGCTATAATAGTAGTAAAGTATGATGAAAATTGCCGCGATAATAAAAATTATCACGCTGCCGGCTATAATAACATCAAATGGTCGTAATGAAGTATCCATATAAATTGTTTGTAACAAATTTATAATAGTTTTTTCAGGATTAGCTCATTACACTGTTTTTATCTGTTGTTTCTGCTTTCTCCAACAAACAAACACAGAAACCGCAATTATTATGCAATATATCGTATAAAATACTGATTTAGTGAGGTTTAATAGCAGCATCTCACGTACAGGCAAGATATCACTTATTCCAATAAAATCAATCAGAAAAACAGATGAGAAGAAGATAAAAATTGCAATGGAAAATATCCTGAATGCTGCTGTATCATCTGTTGTTTTGTATGATTTCATGTTGGAAATCAGGAAGATAACTGCTGAAATGATTAGAAGAGAGTTAGAGTAAACTGTTAAATAGCCGTAGGTGAGAATCGTAATATCTATAAGTGGAACAAATGTGAATATAAGTCCTCCAATTGCAGAAAGAATAAAGAAAAGTATTTTTCGTTTTTTATCTATTTTGAATTTAAACAGAAAGATTGTGAAGATGAACTGAATCTCGATAAAAGTCATAATATGACTTAGCACCAAAGTTTGAAAATTCATTGAGGATAACATCATTAATACTGACGATCCAATCAGGAGTTGCAGACAATAGTAAAAAACAGCTCTGAATACCGGTGTAAGGTTTTTGTAAAATAAAATTCCAAGAAGGACCGGTAAGGCCATTAACTTGGAAGAGATCGTATTTATTAAAAATATCTCAGAGGTGGTTATCTCCAGCAGAGTCATATTTTTTATTGTTTATGAAGGGTCGTTTACCCCGCAAATTGTAGGGCAGGGAATAACATTATTGTAATATCGCTCATTGGGACTTTGTAATTTATAATTTGTGATATTCTCGCTGCCCAATAACATTTCAATATTATTGCCATCAAGTCCGAAAGATATATAAATTTTGTCATTTTGGATATATGCCTCTATGCCCGAAAAGTCTTCGTTGGGGATAATCATGGAATAGGGAAGCACTACCGATGCAGATGGAAGTGAATATTTGAAATTGTCGAGCCAAAGATTCAGAGAGTCATACTCTGTATTTGACCATCCTGATCCATTAAAAAACTCAAGCGTTGAATAATCGTTGTTGAACTCCCCCGGTGTAAGTACCCCCTGACATACCACAGATATTAAGCGATATTCATTTCCGCTTCTGCCAAAAAAGAGTCGCAGGTATTGATTCGATTGTGAGAGTTTTTTCTCTATATCACTCAGGATTAAGTACTGCCCGTCAAAGTTTTGGTAAATGGTGAATTGAGATTTACTCAGACTATCCTGCCAGGCATGTGCTGTTGCAACTGGTACTTCATTTGATGAAGATGAGGATTTTGAGCTTTGGCGTTGATTACATTGCATAAACGCAAAAGAGATAATCACGATGCCAAAAACCGTAGTAAACTTTCTCATGATATTTGTTTGAATTGTATAGAGTACAAATATCGTTAATAATGCATTTATAAACCCGGGGGATTTCCCTGAAATGCAATTGGGGGAAATCCCTGAGTTTTTTATGAAAAAGTGTTTTGATCTTTGTAGGAGTGAAATTCACTCAAGGCAGAATGGTAAAAATGAATCAAACAGGCACTTTGGAAATCTCATTTAAAGATGAGAAAATGTACAATGGCACTTTTGGTGAAAAGGTTTTGCTTTGTTATAAGAATTTCTCCATGCTCAGCACCCCTCCAGATTCTCATACTAACACCGCTTTACCCGGTATAATTTATAACCATGAATCTCATATTGCGGAGATAAATTGGTTTTTTACATTGGGCACAAAAAAGAGTATGAGGTCAGTCCTTATATACCAACCTTGAGGATAGCCAGTTGTCCTTTTTTACCACTGCAAAATTCCGTACACTGCCAGGTGTGCGGTTTTTTTATTGCTGTTGTAAAAATGCAATTGCTTTGTTGTTAAATGCTTCCGGCTGGTCAACGTTGCACACATGACCGGCATTGGCAATAATTTGAAGCTGAGAACTTTTATGTTGTTTTACCAGCATCTGGATGGCAGGCAGAAACATATAATCTTCTTCTCCCATGAGATAAAGGATTGGCATTTTTATCTCGTTTTCATAAAAATAGCGAAGCAATGGAAGGATTTCAGATTTCATGGCAAACCACTTGAGGAATTCTTTTTTACCCCAGTTTGTACCTTCCCGGATAAAATATTTCCGTGACTCCTTATGGTTATTCTTGGGCATAAGAATAAATGCCATAGTGGAATAAATCCACTGGTAGGGGATAATTCTTTTTGTCCATGTTGCCAGTCGCATTAAGAAACGAGAACGCCTGTTTAACCGTAGAACAGCACCTCCCAGTATAAGGGAAGAGACTCGTTCCGGATGCACTTCCGCAATGTATCTTGTGACAATGGTTCCCAGCGACATTCCAACAAAGTGAGCCTTTTCAATTTTCAGGGTATCCATAACATCAATAACATCAGTGCTCACTTCATCAAAAGAGTACTGATTGATAATCATGTCCCTGAAATGATCTTTTGAACGCCCATGACCTCTGAGATCAATCAGCAGGATGTTAAACAACTTTGCAAAAGGCCTGATTTGTTTATACCATAACGAAGAACTGCCACCTGCGCCGTGAAGCAATACAACCCATTGATTACTCTTGTCGTTTATATAAGATTTGTGATATATCATATGCTAAAAAACTGCCCCAATATAACGCAAGTTTTAATTGGTTGTTACAAAATAAAAAAAAGAGCCGCACAAAATGTACGGCTCCAACCAAACTAACCCCGGATTTACATATCTGCAAAATCTCTTTCTGCTGACGGATTCGCTGGTAGAATTACTCCGTCGATAGCATGGATTATGCCATTACTTCCCTGAACATCAGGAAGAATAATGTGTATTTCTCCATCTACTGTAACACCACATTCAGGTATATCAATTTCAATTCTTTTGTTTGGATTCAAAGTTTCCAGGTATCCCGGCTGAATTATCTGACTTGTAATATTTCCTATAACAACATGGCTTAAGAGCACTTGTGATAAAGTTTCTCTCGGGATATCATTAATTGATTCAATACCAAGTGTTTCAAATAACTCGTAAAAAGCCTCGTTTACAGGAGCAAATACTGTAAAAGGACCATCACTGTTCAGAGCATCAACTAATCCTGCCTTTACAATGGCATCAACCAGAACTGTAAACTGACGGTTGTTGAGCGCATGATTAACTACAGTCGGCGGCATCAGCACATTGTCAATTGTGTGAACAACGCCGTTTTTTGCTGCCATATCTACCTCGATTATATTTGTGCTGCTGTTGAGCAGTCCTTTGGAAGGAATTGCGTACAAAGAAATCGCAAAACCTGTATTACTGGTGCTTAAGGTTGAAATGTAGCCTTCCTCGAGATTTCTGCTAAATACTTTTTGGCCAACAGTGTGATAAAGAAGTACACTTGTCAGAACATCCATTGGAATATCCTCAAGTTGGCGGAAGTTGTTCTCGCGCATGAACGCGCGAAAAGCTTCATCAGTAGGCGCAAATACAGTAACATTTTCAAGTGTTGCCAATGTTTCTGCAAGTCCTGCATAGATTACTGCTTCTTCCAGAATTGTAAATTTTTCATTTTTAACAATAAGGTCTACAACAGTTGTTTCCGGTTCAAATTCACCAATGCTGATATTGTTTCCATCAGCTGCGATTGAATTCTTTTCAATTGCTGAAAGAGCAAGACTCATTTCATCTTCTTTTTCGCAAGCCATAAACAGGAATCCTGAAGCGGCAATTGCTGTAACGATCATTATGTGCTTTAAGTTTTTCATCTCTAAAAATTATTAGTTAGTAAATCAATCACACAATAAACATCATCCTTCCATAAATGTTCATCATAATAATAAAATAATTAAACAAAATACTATAAGGCACTGAAAGGCAGGCATAAAAAAGCCGCACATATGTGCGGCCCTATATAATCAAATTATGATTTTCCTACATATCCGTATAATCACGTTCTGCAGTTGGGATTGCCGGAAGAATTACGCCATCAATGACATGAATAACTCCGTTTGTTCCCTGAACATCGGTGAGAATAACGTTTATGTCTTCATCAATTGTAACACCACCATCTGTAACACTAATCATAATTGATTTATTCTCGTTAAGAGTCTGTACATAGCCTGACTCGACCATATCGCTGGTTACATTACCTGCCACTACATGGCTAAGTAATACCTTTGTGAGAGTGACTACGGGAATGTCGTCAATATCATCATTGAATCCGAGCTCATCGAAGAGTGCATAGAATGCATCATTCGTTGGTGCAAACACTGTGAAAGGTCCATCACTGCTAAGTGTTTCAACAAGACCAGCCTTAACAACAGCGTCAACAAGAACTGTAAATGCTGGGTTGTTTAACGCGTGATTTACAATTGTCGGAGGCATGAGGACCTTGTCGATAGTGTGTACTACACCGTTTGATGCTCTGAGGTCAATGTCAATAATGTTTGTGCCGGCATTGATTTTTCCGCTTGATGGAACAACGTATAATGACAGCGGGTAACCTGCTGTAGTCGAGCTGAGTGATGCATAGTAACCGTCTGTAAGGCTTCTGCTGTAAAGAGTTTCACCTACAGTGTGATATAGCAATACGCTTGTAAGCACATCTACCGGAATATCTTCTAATGCACGGAAGTCATTTTCTTGCATAAACTCCATAAATGCTTCATTGGTAGGAGCGAAGACTGTTATATTTTCGATAGTTGCAACAGTCTCGGCGAGTCCTGCATATTCCAGGGCTTTTCCAAGAATTTCAAATTTTTCATTTTCGACAACCAGGTCCAGAACATTACTGCGCTGCTCTAATTCGCCAATGATAATATTTTCATCAGCTTCTGCGGAATTCTTTTCTGCAGCGATTGGTGTGGCCATCATTTCATCTTCTTTTTCGCAAGCCATAAAAAGGAATCCTGAAATGGCGATTGCTGTAACGATCATTATTTGCTTCAAATTTTTCATCTTTCTCATTTTTTAATTATTAATTCAAACACTATCTAAACAGTGGGTTGTTTATTTTGTTCATTAAAAATATAAAAAAAATAAACAAAAATATACAAGAACAACAAAATCAGACAGATAAAAGATACTTTATATGATTAACCCCGGAATGATATTTTAATTTAAATAGGTATTCATCTGATTGGAGTAAAGAAAAGTAGAAGTGAATGGGTAACAGAATGACTTTTTTTGCATAAAGCAGCAGGATCCTAGATACGGTTGCGAGTATAATTGCGACCCGGAAGAAATATGTTTGTACGCCAGGTCTGATGATTTTGGATGCGGGATTTGGCGTGGTTTAGAGGAAGGGGCAAGCATTTCACCCTTTCAAAGGGTGGATTTTGCCAGCGAAAATCCACCACCAACCCCTCCATGCCCAAAATAAAAGAGACCGCCCTCGCAGGCAGTCTCATGCAATTCATAAGGGGACTAAATATGATACTACATATCTGAAAAGTCTCTTTCAATCGACGGCGTAGCAGTTGAAATTACTCCGTCAATAACATGGATAACTCCATTTGATCCCTGAACATCGGTGAGAACCACATTTATGTCACCATCAATTGTTACTCCGGAATCCGTTACACCTATCATTATCGATTTATTCTCATTAAGTGTTGGTACATATCCTGACTGGACCATATCACTTGTTACATTGCCTGCCACAACATGGCTTAACAGAACCTGACTTAGAAGTTGTCTTGGAATATCATCGATGTCACCTACTCCCAGCTCTTCGAAAAGGTTATAGAAAGCCTGGTTTACAGGTGCAAACACGGTGAATGGACCTTCACTGCTTAATGCTTCAACCAATCCTGCTTTTACAACAGCATCAACTAAAACTGTAAATGCGCGATTGTTCAGGGCGTGATTTACAACTGTTGGTGGCATCAGAACTTTGTCGATTACATGCACAACTCCATTACTTGCTGCTATGTCAACATCAATAATGTTTGTAGTTCCGTTTAGCAGTCCCTTTGAAGGAATCGCGTAGAGCGACATTGCAAATCCCTGACTACTTGAACTTAGTGTGGTTAAATACCCTTCACTCAGATTTTGGCTGAAAACTTTATCGCCTACAGTGTGATACAATAATACACTTGTGAGTACATCCATAGGAATGTCTTCGAGCTGACGGAAGTTGTTCTCACTCATAAATGTGCGAAAAGCTTTGTCTGTTGGTGCAAAAACTGTAACATTTTCAATGGTTGCAAGTGTCTCGGCAAGACCGGCATAAATTACGGCCTGCTCCAGAATTGTAAACTGGTCGCCGGCAACAACCAGATCAACAACTGTTCTGTCTTGATCCACAGTGCCAATGCTATTACCATCTGCATCTACTGAATTTTTCTCTGTTGCTGCAGGAGCAAGCATCATTTCATCTTCTTTT
>PKSY01000293.1 GCA_002869405.1 Marinilabiliales bacterium | reverse complement strand
GGCGATAAACAGAGCGAGAAGTACTATCATTATAAATACATCGGAGAAAGAAAAGAAATCACTGAAGCACTGAAAGAGAAAGGCATCGCAGCAAATGAAGTTACCGATGTACTCCTCACCCACCTTCACGACGACCATGTTGGCGGTGCCACAAGGATTGAAAATGATAAGGTTATCGAGGTTTTTCCAAACGCACATTATTGGGTTAGCAAGGCGCAGTGGGACTGGGCGCACAACCCGAACAAGCGTGAGCGGGCAGCTTATTTTCCTGATAACCACAAAGTGCTGGAAGAGAGCGGAAGGATAACGCTTATTGAAAAAGAGGGTGAGTACATTCCCGGGATCAGATTTCGGATATATGATGGGCATACCCGGGGTCAGATTGTACCGGAAATTAATTTTAACGGCAGGAAAGTATTGTATATGGCTGATTTTATTCCTTCCTCGGCACATGTACCGCTTGTGTATATTGCAGCTGTCGATGTGGAACCCTTAAAGGTGCTGGAAGAGAAAGAGGCGTATTTAAAAGAAGCTGCGAGAGACAAACACATACTTTTCTTTGAGCACGACCAATATTATGAGGCTTGTACTGTTGAAGAGACAGAGAAAGGGTTTGCCGTAAGGGAACGGGGAGCGCTGGTTGAGATGATTGGGGAGTAGAGAAGGTGGCGGTTGTCGGTTATCGGTTTGGCTGTTGACGGGAATGGAATGACCTGACAGATTATCTCCGGTCGGGCCCGGAAGTTACAAAAAGTTATCCTTGTTGTCAGATTGGCATTGTTAGTGGAGGGGTATAAAAATCCGTTAGGATTTGCGTCTCAATAGCACTTGGACGGTCCACGCGGCATAAAAAACCCGTAGGGTTTTCGTCTCAATTTAATCATCAATATCCAACAAATAACACGTAATAATTAAATGTACATTTGGCTTGGTTAAGGGTATAGCCATTGGTCTTGTTTCAGATGAGGTTCGCAGACGAAACCCGTAACCGGGTTTTTGCACCCGTGGCGCGAATCGTGGGCTACTGAGACGGAACCCGTAGTCGGGTTATGGTGCCTTCCTGCCTTAGCGGTAAAAACTAATACAGAAGGAACCAGCCACAAAACACCCGGCTCTATTTTTCTTTTGAAATCAGTGCTAATTCCGACAACTCCTTCCCTATCTGTTGTATTCCTTTTAATATCTTTTCCGTTTGTTTTTGGGATGGTTTTTTTCGCCCCTGAACATATTGCGAAAGCAACGTGGGGTTCATTCCTATTCTTTCTGCCAGATAGCGGGCATTCAGGATTTTATAATATTGAAAAAACTGTTTGAAATCAATTTCAAACTTAATCTCAGCACTTTTACCTTCCGACTCTGATGTTGAAAAATACAATTCAGATGCTTCATAGACGTTGTTTATCAACTCGGTCATCGATTTTCCGGTAGAAAATATCGGGTATTCTTCGCAATAGGATGAATATCCGGTATCAGTTTTCTCAAGCATAAAGGTAATTCCAGAGGAAACATTTTTCTCATTGATATCATTGTTTGATTCCTGCATCCTTTAAAATTTTTGTTGCCAATCCCTTTCCAACTTCCTGAGATCCATGGTTTGGGAAAACAATAACTCCTGTTTTCTTTTTATGTCTCATTTTTACATGGGAGCCCTTCTGCGAAACGGGTATCCATCCATCATTCAGCAAGAGACGAAATAGTTCAGAACATTTCATCTCATATAATTTCCACCCACAAAGGTAAATAATAATTTACTTTTATCCATTTTCCCCGGTTAATTTCTTGTTAATCCGGAAAAGGGTAAAATATGACCCATTGGGAAAGAAAAAAAACTACTGCTCAATCACCTCAAACCGCATTTTATCGCTCGCGGGAAGGAAGGTTCTGTTTATCGCATCGTAGTGATAATAGGTTTCCGGACTACGGCCGTCAGGCATTTTCAGGAAAATATAATGATTCATGAAATAGTCGTAAATAAAGCTTGAAAAGCGAAACCCAAGCACATCGCCAAAGGCATAAACATCATTGGGTTCAATAGGGTCGCGGTTCATCTTGTATTTCACTTCCCCGGTAAAAGGATATGTGCGGAAAGAGCTTGAAAAAGCATCTGTAATTTCATCAGTACCAAAAAGCAATAGTGAATTTGTTGTATCCTTTACATTCTTAATCTCTATCCAGGCATTTAAGGCCATGGCATTGAGATACACATCCTCAGGAACCATCTCCGGATCGTCATAAATTTCAGACTCGTCAACCTGCTCATAGTACTCTTCAAGCTGAAGTTGTTCTATTGAGATGATATACGCCGGCTTATTCTTAATCGCGAAAAATTCGTCTTTATAATCCTGTGTAAATACCTGAAGGTTTGTTTCTGCAAGATGCTGAACGAAAGTGTTATAAAATCCGTCAACAACTCTGGAGTCGCTGATATATTTTAACAAAACAGAATTTTCCTTTAGCTGCAAAATTTGTTGTTCAGCAGAGAGGGTGTCATAACCTTCAATCTCAAAAGTCTTATTGTTTTGCTTGAGAAGCTGACCAGGAGGCATAATTAGTATTGCGACGGGAGACTCCAGCGCCATAAAATCTCCGGCAAGCATGCGCTCTGTGGAGCATGATGAGACTACAAGAGAAAATATAAGAAGTGCGGGAAGTATAAGGTTTTTAAACATAATACGACGTTTTTGTACAAACGCCGTATTACATCAAATATTATTCCAGTTTGCCGTGCATCAATTACTTATTTTTTCAAGAAGTTGTTTCCCAAAAGCACGACCGTAATCAATGCATCGCTGAAGTTCATCATCCATTGGCGTAAATTTCACAAAAACTCCTGCATCAAAATAATCAAGTTTCAGAAGACGAAGATTAGATTCTATCATCTTACTGTTTTCACCACTCCAACCGAAAGAGCCAAATGAGCCTGCTAATTTTCCCTTATCGCGCAATGGATTGATGAGCGCAAAGAGACGGTAAACAGGCAGCAGGATATTCTGGTTAATCACCGGGGAGCCAACAATCATCGCGCTGCAGCGAGTCAGTTTCTCATCAATTTCACCAATTGAAGTCATCTCAATATCCTGCACTTCCACTTCAATGCCATCAACCTCTCTGATACCTTCAGCAATCTTTTGAGCTATCATTCCGGTTTTATTATAAGCTGAAACATAAGGTATGTAAACAAACTTTTTCTCAGGTTTGGCAAGATACTCTTTCGATAAACGCTCAGACTTATCAACAATCTCCTTCCATGAAGAGCGAAGAATCGGACCATGGCCGGTACAGATTGTACCGATTTCCAAAGGACGGATTTTTTCAATCGCTTTCAGCATAAACTTGCTGTATGGCTTCAGAATCACATCGAAATAGTAATCAAAAGCATCGCTCCAGTCGCCCACAAGGTCATCGAACATTTCAGGATGAGCGAAGTGCGCACCAAACGAGTCACAAGTAAACAGAATCTTATCTTCCTCAAGATATGAATAAATCGAATCAGGCCAGTGCAGGTTTGGAGCGCTGATGAAACGGATTGTCTTATTTCCAAGATCCAGGGTGTGTCCCTCTTTTACCACCAAATGTTTAAAATCGTTACCTATCATATCGGTGAGATAGCGGATTGCATTCTGGCTTCCCACAACTGTTGCATTTGGTGCAATATTGAGAAGATTTCTGACATTTCCACTATGATCAGGCTCAGTGTGATCGAGGATGATGTACTCAATCTCAGCAGGATCAGTTACCATGCGAATCTTAGCTTCGTAAACATCCCAGAATTTCTCTTTCGAGGTTTCCACGATAGCTTTCTTTTCCGCATTGATAAAATAGCTGTTGTATGTCGTTCCATACTTTGTCTCCATCACAACATCGAAAGTCACAATGTTGTACTCCAAAATCCCAATCCACTGTACATCAGGTGTTATCTGTAAAACTCTGTTATCAGTCTTGTCCATTATTATTTTAATCTGTTTTAGTTCTCGTTACCGAAATAAGATAATGAAACGGCGAAATTATCAAATTGTTTAGATATAAGGAAGAAAGAATTGTTAATCATGCCTGTAATATAAATTCAACAAGGCACGGTATAAAAAACTTGTTTGGGAGCGCACTTTTACATTGTAGGCATTTTTCAGAGGCTTGAGACTTTTACGGCCGTTCGTATAGAAAGAACCGTCTTTCAGGCTCCCATTTGTCATATCAATCTCTCCCATTGCTACACCAACCATATGCATTATTCTTCCTGAAACGGGAACCTCATTCTCTTCGGCGAATTGTAAAACCTGAACTGCCTGCAAAGGATCAGAACGGAGAAATCCTACAACAAGTTCTTCAGACAGGGCTTCACGTTTATACATTTCCATGAGGGAAGTAAGTTTAATTTCGAGGAAGTCTTCATCTTCAATCTGAATCTTTACAGCAACATCTTTCGCTTTCATATAATATTCAGCAGCCTGTTCAGCCCTGCTGAAAATCAGATGCGAACGACAGGTGTCGATTAAAAGATAATAATGAAAATAGTCTGAATACTCTTTTTCAATACTTCTGGCTTCAGAAATATCAAAACCACAGTTTTCCGCCTCATCAAGACTCAGCGAAGAAAGGATATCTGATGCTTCAAGGAAATTCCCTTCTCGGATAGTGCTTCTAACTGCAAATATATTTTTACGGTAATTATTTTCCAGATCTGTGCATTGTTTCTTTAACATCCTGTCATTGATATCCTCAATAAGAAGATGTACGGGATGCTCGCGGAGGCCGAAAAGAATGCTTTGACGGTTCATCTCAGAGATAAGCAGTCGTGCTTCTTCAAATTTTCCGCCCCAGACAAGTACGCGACCATGGCTCAATTTCTTTTTCATTTGAGCAACGACAATCATTTCAACTGCGATATTCCACATGGTGTCCGCAACAATTTCACCGCTATTTAAAAAGAATGCAGCCTGCTCAAGGAGGGAAAGTGCTTTTTGAGGATATTCCGGCCAACTCTCCTGCGCAGAATGTAGAAGATCCAAAAACTCAAGTGATTTGATTTTACTATTCAGACTATCGAGCAATCTGTTATCCTCAACGATATTATGCTCCATTCGGTAACCGGCAGCTTTGTCATAATAGTCGCGAGCCATAAAACCATCACCGGAATTTATAAAATAGGATATCTCATCCAGATAACTGAAATATACAGCATGCTGGAGTTTATCCAGATTTTCTTTAACCTTAATAGAATTTCTTGCTGACAAATATGAGGAATCAATTCGTGCAGCTTCACTAAAGAAATACAATGCATCACGTGGAACACCTTGCTCCACAGATGTTTGGGCCTGAGAAAGAACAGCGTTAAAAAGATGCTTGAACACTTCACCAACACCATCATTATCAGACAAGTAACCTTCAGAACGATTATAAAGTGCAGTAGCCTCATTCAGATATTGCTCTGCAAACTCATAATTCCCTATTGTGATGGTTCTTCGACTTATTAGGATATAAGATTCATAAAGTCCCTGCCAGGCCAAACGCAGCACCTCGTTTACCTCATCTTCAAGTGCTTCTGCTTTTTCTGCATAGAATTTTGCATTCCCGCCAAGGGAAACAGCATGGGTATAATCTTCGATTTCAATATTATAACGAGCCTCTTCAAGAAATTTTTCGGCACTATATCTACAAGCATCATTGATAAACCTGCCATCTTGCGGGTGAAAAGCTTTCGCCAGGCTGTCAACTACAGAAAAGTCATTGGAAATATTTCCCAGACTATAAAAAAGATCTTTATAGTGATATTCCACATCCCGGGAAAGGTCGTACCAAAAATGACTTTGAACATAGAGCTTATCGGCAAGTTCCATGGCTGAAGCTTTTTTTACCAGTCCGCGCCACGAGCGCAAAGAATTATCAAGGTTCATTTTCAAACCATATAGCCGGCCACCTACACGTCGCATATCACCATAATGATCAGCCGGATCAAGTTCCTTCAATGGTAATTCTGAAATGAAATCTTCATCCTTCAACACCTGCTCGGCACGACGAAAGTCATAATAGTTCAAATAACCCTGAAGTGATTGCGAGAGATCCTGCGGATCAATGTTTCCGATATGAACAAGAATAGTATCGCAGATATCAGAGGCTGCATAATACCGTTGAATCATCCGGGAAGCGGCATCAAAATCCTCAAAATCTGATTCGCGATAGATGAATTGAATATCAACGGGATGCGCTTCAACAGCATCGATACCATCAGGGATGAGGGTGGTTAATGTATATTTGTTGTTTCCGTTTCTGAATATTTCTTTGTGGCCGCCGGGGATTTTATTTCCATTTGGTGAGAAATACGCCCAGGCAAGTTCCACTGACGAGGGAATCAGTTTCTCTGACAGATCGAATCCACGGTAAACAGTAGTGCCCCTGACAGAGTCAAGCGCAACTTCAATTACAGCCTTCCGGTTTTGGATTGTGTAATTGAAAGTATAATATATGGAGTATCGGGCCTTATCAATCGGAAAGCCAGAGGATTGTGAAATTACTTTCAAAAAAGAGTTGCATGTGCGTGAGGACTCACAAGAGACATCAGCAACAGCAAATTCTTTTATGCCCTTCTTTGACCCTGACTTTTCTGACTGTGCAAATGATGCATTCAGAAAAAGCAGCAAACAAAAAGAGACTGCAAACCCAAACCTTTTTACCATAATGCAAAAATATATAATGGTCTTGAAGTACAATGGAAATATTTTTTTTGTTCCACAGGCAACCCTTTATCTGATGCTGTTACTTGTAGTCAGAAGTTGGTTAACAGAGTTTTTTAATAAGAACTAGTCCATTAAAGGATTTATACGCTAACGTTTGTAAACACAAACAATAGATCCGGTAAGCGTCAGGGCAGCACTGAGAAGGCTGCCCTGTTTTTGTATCACCCGTAGCTTTAGCGAAGGGGGATTGTAGGATCAGGGATCAGGTGCAAAAGTTGGGTCGAAATTAATTATACGGTAGTTTTGTGGTAAAAACAGAGCATGTCATTATACAAAGAATTGGTTAGCTATATCCTGCCCAAAGGAGT
>PKSY01000238.1 GCA_002869405.1 Marinilabiliales bacterium | reverse complement strand
CGTATATTGCCCAAGACAGGTTCCTTCTATATCAAGGCCGCTATCCATGCAATAAATACCTTTGCCAAGCTCTTCTGCACCATTGATATCAGTGGAGTAATTCACAAAATCACAACCGAAAATTTCAAGCTCTGAATAGCCTGTCAGGTGGACAAAATCTTTAAACTCTACGCCGTCAATACTACATCCATTATCAAAGATAAAGCTACACTCCGTACACCCCGAATAGCTATCGTAGCTATAGGTATTAAACTCCAGAGCGGTACAACTATTTTTAAAGGTTGTATTGTCGGCGATGATAATACCTCCGTTGAAATCACTTGCAGACTGTCCTCCACCAGGAGGAGCCGGCAGTTCATAACCGGCAAAAACTGCCTTTTCAGCATCCATAATGGTAGCATTGTAAAGCTCCACCTGTCCCTGTTCAGGATAACCGTTACCGGCAACAGCGCTTTGGTTTTTATTGCTGTTTCCCCACACTTGAATTCCGTTCCATGGATCATTACATATCCCTTTTATTACAGCACCATCAACAATAAGTTTCGCCCCTCTTTCAACAATAATTCGTCTAGAAGCAGCCATACCTAGGTTACCTTCAACTGTAAGAGTTGAACCAGACTCAACACGAATATCAGAATATCTCCGCGCCTTCCCGCCTCAGCGGTAAAAAAAACCACCGGTTAGTTTCGCTTCACCGATAAGCCCGCACCAAAGTATATGTCGCTGCGTACAGGATTGTATATGAATCTGGTGTTGATGTTCATGGATAGCCTGCTGAATTCTATCACAGGATAATCAGCTGACGCTTCCAGATTAACGATGCCGGCTTGATCATGGTAAAAACTCTTCCATGGTGTGTACCCCAAAATAAAACTGGTGTTCATCTCTTCTACGGATTGATGATAACCGAGCTCCAGGTATGTGCTGTACTGATTCTGGTTTTCACTGTCAAGATCGTCGCCCCACACCATGGTGCTTACCATTACGCTGAAAGGTACTCTGGGAAGTTTGTATGTCAGCTGCACATCCACAAGATGCGGTGTGCTTGGTTCATGCCAATCACTGAACTCATCACTGAAAACTGCTTCTCGCGGACAGTAGTAATCAAGTACACTAACCGAAAACCCGTCAAGTGAATAGGTGAGGTAAAAGTCGATTTCCTTGTATGAGCTGTTTAGTGCAGTGCCATTCCAGATGCCTGCTGAAAGCCCTTTTGTGAGCTGTATGTTAGCCCCGGCCTCGAAGCTCAGTCCTCTGCCGGTCTGCATCCCGCGCAAGTAATGTTGATTTTGCAATGAAACTGATGCATCCCATATAACTTCAGGCTTTGAAGCAGCCTCAGTTGCAGGAGTTTCTTCTGCTGCCACATTCAGAAATACTGTCAAAAGCAGTGCCGATATAAGTGCTCTCTTTTTCATTGCCGGGCTGTTAATTTTTCGCCGCAAAAATACACTCTTTATACTTCCGTGCAACCTTTTTTTGATAATTTTTATATTATTGATAGTTAGCGTGTTAGCAATTAAACCGGCACGTTATGGTTCTTTTTCTTTGCGATTGTTGCAGGTATTAATTGTTTGTTTACTTTTGCGCGCAATTGTGAAAAGGTTAACAATGATAAATTATTAACAATGGTAGCACTGCAACAGATCCGAAATTCCGAATTCCTGAAAAAAAGACGATACGAAGCGTTTGTTTTCCTGATAATCTTCCTGGCATTCTTCGGTGGTCTGGGATATGTGATGGGAGTGGCAAATATGCTCAATACCATTATGAATACCGCATGGGATCTGCTGATGAATACCGTGTTTTATCTCATGGGTATCACTGTGCTTACCGGTGCACTGTCTCGCCTGATGATTGAATTTGGCGTTGTTCGTCTGCTGGAAGCAATACTCGCCCCTTTGATGCGTCCGCTCTTTAATCTTCCGGGTGTTTCAGCACTTGCCGGCGTGATGACCTTTTTCTCCGACAACCCCGCAATTATCTCGCTCTCAAACGATAAAAACTTCAGCCGATACTTTAAAACCTATGAGCTGGTCTCTTTAACCAATTTCGGTACTTCTTTCGGGATGGGACTTATCGTGATAACTTTTATGAGTGGGTTTGGATACTTTGGTCCTGCAATGGTTGGACTTGCAGGTGCAATTTGTGGTGCTGTTATCTCAACACGACTCATGCAGCGGTTTTCCAAAAAGGAACTTGCAAAGATGTCTGTCCCGGAATCTTCAGGCGATAATTCCCAAATCTCTTTTAAATCTGAAGGCTCCACTTTTATGCGTCTGCTGAACTCTATCCTTGATGGAGGGAAGTCGGGCGTTCAGCTTGGTTTATCAATTATTCCCGGTGTACTGGTTATTTCTACAATTGTAATGATCCTTACTTTCGGACCTGATGATCCTGCTGCCGGTTACCAGGGACTGGCGTATGAGGGTGTTCCTGTACTCCCTAAACTCGCCGGCTATATCAGTATTGTGTTTGAAGTGCTTTTCGGGTTTGAAGATCCGGAATTAATCGCATTCCCGATCACCTCCCTCGGTGCGGTTGGCGCTGCCCTGTCGCTGGTGAAAATGTATGTTGCCGAAGGACTTATTAATGGTAATGCCATTGCAGTATTTACCGCTATGGGAATGTGCTGGAGCGGGTACCTGAGTACTCACACCGCAATGCTCGACACACTCGGCTACCGTCAGCTTACTTCAAAAGCTTTACTGTCCCATACCATAGGTGGGTTGTTTGCCGGGATTCTCGCACACTACTTTTTTCTGCTGGCTCAGCTTATCGGCATAGTATAGGGTTACTCCTTACTATCTTCAGTAGCTGTATTCAGGATTTTGTTAACCTCTTCTTCCGTGGATGAAAGTTTTTGCCTGCATATGCCAATAAGTTCAGTTGCTCTTTTTACACGTGCACTCAAATCATCAATGCCAATATTTTCATCTTCCATCTCTGCCACAATCTGGTCAAGCTCATTGATCGCTTCGTCGTAACTGATGTTTTTCTTAGCCATTTCGTTTATCTTGTTTTTTAGTGATTACTGATGTTAGCTCACCATTATATAGAATGGTCTGGATTTCATCTCCGGGAGTAATTTCATTGCTGTCAGTAACTGCTTTGCCATTCAGAATACTGATGCTGTACCCTCTCTTAAGCACATTTTCAGGATGGAGAATCCGTACCATCTTCTCTGTGGTGTTTATTTTTGTTTTTGCGGTATTTAGAATTCCTGAAGCGCTGCTTTTAATTCCTGCATTTGCATGTTCCAGAAAATCTTTTTGCCTTCTGATTAAACTGTTTGATAGCTGATGGATAACAGCAGATGTATAATGAATTTCTTTCCGGGACTCCTTAATCATGCCGTATGCAGAAGTTCTTACAGTATCAGAAAGTTGTGTTACAAGAGAATCCTGATATCTAAGCTCGTTTTTCACTGCTCTTTCAATGCGTTTATTGAGCTGGAAGAGGTTCTCTTTTGTGCCTGTGATTAATGCCCCGGCTTTTGAAAGAATATAATCTTCAGCTGAGTTTATCCGTGTTGTAAAGTTGTTTATCAGGTCGCAGATATATGCTGCTGTATCAGTAGGTGTTTTTCTGTGCACGGAGGCAATCATGTCGCAGATGGTCTCATCATCGGTATGCCCGATACCGGTAATTACCGGTAATGAAACCTGGGCCATGATAGCGCAGAGTTCATATTCATCAAAGCACTTCAGGTCCAGCTCTGCACCACCGCCACGAATAACCACCAGCGCATCGTAATCCTCATGCTGGTCTTCAATGATTCTGATATTTCTGATGATATCGGCAGCGGCATTCTCACCCTGCATGATGGACGAAAAGAGGGTGATATTGAAATGTACTTCCGGGCAAAAGGTTTTCAGTGTTTTGTTGAAGTCGTTAAGTCCTTTGCTTCCCGGAGCGGCTATCACTGCCAGTCGCTGAGGTACCAGAGGCACCGCCAGCTCGCGGTTCATATCCCAGAAACCCTCTTTACGGAGCCTTGCAATGGTTGCCTCGCGCTCCTGTGCCATATCTCCAAGCGTAAATGCCGGGTCGATATACAGAATCTGTACTGCCAACCCATACACCGGATGAAAACTCACCGACCCCTGAAACAGGATCGTCATGCCTTTCCCGATTCTCGAACTGGTGGTTTGTTCAAAATAGGGTATGATGCGTGATGCATTGCTCGCCCAGATCATAGCCCTCATCTGAGCTTCAATAATACCATACCGCTTATCCACCAGCTGCAGATAGTAGTGTCCGCGCTGTCCCGGCTTCCATTCCGAGATCTCCGCCTTTATCCACACCGGCCTTTTGAATTGTCGCTGAATAGTCTCTTTCAGCACTCCCGATAATTCGGCCAGCGTATAAACTTCACGTGCATTTTCATTATTGAAATAATCTGTCATCGCATATCCTCTTTCCAATCAGCTTCTTCCGGTTTGGGAGAATTTTCTCTTTTAAAAGATAAAATTACAAATTTAAGGAGTGCTTAACTATACATTCTTATACAAGTGTTATATTTGTTGATTAATTTAATGAAAAAAATAATGAAAATGTACAGACACATTACTTCTATCCTTCTTTCAGCTTTGTTTATTTTCACGTTAACGACGTTTACCGGTTGTGAAGATCCGGCTGATAGTATTGATTTTACAGTGCTTGAATCGACAATAGCTGATGCACAGAATTTGTTTGATACCACAGTAGAGGGCACCATGCCCGGTCAGTATCCCGCTGATGCACGTACTGCGCTGGATGCAGCTATCAGTGCTGCAGAAACAGTTCGAAATACCGAAAATGTTACGCAGGCTGAAGTAGATGCTGCTGTGACAAATCTTCTCACTGCCATAGATACCTATAATGCACTGGTGGTAGGACAGGTGATGGCTGAAAATCTGATGCTTTATCTTCCTTTTTCAGGAAATGCAAATGATGAATCGGGAAATGGATTTAACGGTACACCCAAAGCGGGTCATATCGATTTTGGTGCCGGAGACCCTCCTTCACTTACTGCCGATCGTTTTGGAAATGCCAATAGTGCCTATTATTTCGAAAAAGGCGGAAATATTGAAATTCCTTACAGCGCAACCCTTAACCCTGAAGCAGCAATGTCGGTATCTTTCTGGTGTAACCGGGAGGCCGGCGAAAAACTTAAGACTGTAATTATGGCAATGAACCGTCATAATGGATATATGTTTACGGTGCAAAATGACAAGTTGTACAGCTCGCTGAAATGCATTGAGGGGGGTGAGTTTGTATATAATGATGCGCTGGGTTCAGAAGAAATTCCTGTTGGTGAATGGGCTCATTTTGTGGTTACATATACTTCAGGAAATATGAAGCTCTACAAAAATGGTCAGCTCTCTGACTCATTTGATCAGATGAATGGCACACTTGCTCCAATCGATAATATTGCGCTGACAATAGGTTCCGACCTTCCAACCAGTGTTTATACTGAGGAGGCAGGACCATTTTATGTGGGCTATGGCGGATATTTTACCGGTGCTATTGATGAAGTGCGGTTCTATAATATTGAACTTTCAGGGGCTGATGTTACGGCTATATATGACATGGAAAGGCCCTAACCTCTTTTTCCGGTAATCCATGATAGAAATACAAGGGAAATATTTGGTACTGCTGTTGCAGAAGCATGCTGCATTGGGTTACCTTGCCTTTCCGTACCTTGTCTCGCGCTCCGGGGAAACGATATTTGTTTTGTCGGAAAAACTCACTAAATCCCATGTAAAGGCCTGGAAAGAAGATCTTTCGCCGGAGTTGAAGAAGCTCGCACTGCTGGCCGACGGTTTTGCCGATCAGGAAGTTTTTCGGAGATTTTGCAGGAACAAGAAAAATGAAACACCGGCGACATTTCTGAAAAGTGCTGAATCGGATTACATTGTTTCGGTAATAAAACCTGCGGTGGAGAAGATGGTCAGCGAAGTGCTTTTTCAGGCCATGGCGCTCGGTGTTCTGGTGTTTATGCGCGAGGATACACGAAGTGTTTACCTGGGTGATGCAATAGGATTCGCTGAAAAGGCCGCCGGTACTACCATGAAGTTTGCACGACGAGATGAAGGCATTGATTATCAGCTTATGCTCCATTCCATGGAAGGTGATTTGCTGATCAGGGAAAAGCATACTGAAATCATTACTTCCTACCCTGCATGGTTATTGTATGACAATCGTTTATACTTTTTTAAAAAGGATTTTGATGCAAATAAGGTAAAACCTTTCCTGAAGAGTAACTCTATTTTCATCCCTGCAAAAATGGAGAAGGATTATTTCAGGAAATATATCCGTAAAAGTGTAAGGGGCGGAAATGTGATTGCAGAGGGGTTTGATATTATTGATCTTTGGCCGGATCCTGAAGCTCAGCTGAGTTTTGAATATAATCCATTTTTCCGTCCTTCATTAACGCTCTCTTTTATTTACTCCGGGAAAAGGGTAGAGGCCTCCCGACCCGGGAATGTCATTGTGGATCTTCTGATAAAGGATGATGAATACCATTTTCAGAAAATATACCGCAGTGATGACAAAGAAGCTGCCTTTTCTGATAAGCTGCAAACGCTGGGAATGAAGTCAGTGGCGTCGGGACAATGGAGTCTTGAGCGACAGGACTTAACAAATGAGGAGTTTTTGGAATGGATTAATAATAATGCCGCACTGCTAAAAAGGAATGGTTTTTTGGTTGAGAGTAACTTCCCGGGGAAAAATTACTATCTGGGAGAAGTCTCACTTGAGCAGGATATAAATGCTTACAGGGACTGGTTTGATGTACATATGGTTGTTGTGCTTGAGGGTGGCATAAAAATTCCTTTTACACTTCTGAAGGATCATATCCTGAATGAGATCCGTGAGTATACAACCCGTGATGGATTAACCTTTGTCATCCCGGAGGAGTGGTTTGCAAGGTATCGCGACCTGTGTGAACTCGGAAAGCCGGAAAAGGAACAATTCAGGGTTTCTGCTGCTTTTTTTCCTGTATTTAAAGAGATGGAGTGGGGATTACCTGAATATGGCGTAAGCGAAAAAAGAGCTGATATAAAAATCCCTGACAACCTGAAT
>PKSY01000068.1 GCA_002869405.1 Marinilabiliales bacterium | reverse complement strand
CCTTATTGCACTTTGCCAGCGATTAATCCTTTCAAGGTTTGACGCATCAGAGGAGATATTTGCAATTGACTGAATGTGCTCAATGAAATCCTGGGAACTATCCTGTTTATTGTCTTCCAACGCATCAATAATCTGCCACCGGAAAGTAAAGAAAAGCGCCACAAGCGTAGCAAAAGTAATAAAGAGATACCGGAATTTAATCTTAAATCTTACGACCAGAAAAACCATTAATGATGCGGTTACACTAACCCATGCAGCCCGCGAATAACTTAGAAAAAGAGCCATTGCGACAACGCCGAAAGCAAGCATGGAGAGCCATCGGCTGGTAGAAGAGAACTCTTTACTGAACGAAAAGCCTGCCAACACAGGGAGAAAGAATGCCAGGATTGCGCCATATGCTGTATGGTCGTTATAAAACGGAGTCATAACCCAATGCCCCGATTGTTCGGTAAAACCATTCCTCGCATGATTGAAAGTGGTATAACCTATCACAACAATCAGAGGAATAATATACAGCCAGTTAAAGCGACGAATATTTTTAAAATCACGAAACAGCTGCGTTCCCATAAAATAAAACGGGATTATAAACCAGAGTTTTGCAAGCAGGAACTTAAAGGAGACGATTGGCATCTCGCTGGTGATAGAAGTTAGCAGCATCCATAACAAGTATATTATTATCGCAACAGTTACAGGATGACGCATCACCTTTTTATCAAAACTATAATTAAAAAGAAGCCGCATTAATCCGAGCGCCAGAACAGCCATCAGCATGGGCTCAGTGGGCAGCGACACGCCCACATTTAAATTAAAATCCTGAATATTTACAGCAAATGGAGTAAGAAAAACAATGAATAACAAGACTTTATCCAATGCAAAGATGTACATCAGAGCCATTCCCAATGCCAACGGCACGGCAATAGGTAACCAGAAATGCTGCTTTAAGATAAGGGCTACACAGAAGAGGATAAACAACCCGCTGGCACCGTATACCCATAGCAGCTTCTGCTTTTCATCGGATATTTTAAAGTTCCTGTTGAAAAGGCGCATATTACAATGATTTCTTCAGTTCTTCACGCAGTTTGCGGTTTTCAACCAAACTGATAACAAACAATGATACCAGGAAAGTGGCAATTAATGATACCATTACAATCAGCCAACGTATTGGAGAACTCTTCTTATCAGCCGGATAAGGAGGTGAAACCATATTGGTGTATGTAAACTCCTTTTCATTCTCTTTCTTGGCAATATCATACTCCTTGGCCAGAAGGTTATACTCGTCGATAAGGTCATACAAACGCGTATTCAGAATAATAAACTGACCGCCGTACATCTCAATATTATCTTTAAGCCTGTTTACTTCCCGCGTATTGATGTTTAGGTTACCTGTTCCATCAACAGTGCGAAGGAAACCACGTGTTACTTCCAAAGTCTGATTATTATAATCAATTATGCCGTATTGCTTTCTAAGTCTGGACAGTGCCATCTCAACGGAGTCGATTTTCGACATTTTCCAGGTTAACATATTGTCATACGCATCGACAACTTCGCCATACTTTGCACGATGAATTCTGCGAATTTTACGATTGTATAATTCAATAAGCTTATTTGCAATATCACAGGCCCTTTGCGGATCATAATCAGTAACTTCAATCATTACCGATTCATACATGGTTTTGGAGACTTTGATATTCTTACCATACTCATACATCATTGTTGAGTAGTAGTACTTATAATTCTTATCGATTCCCCAATTTTTATCCAGATCAAAATAATCAATTATACTGTCCTTAATATCCTGTGAATTAAACCATTGCAACATTTGCTCTGTTTCACTTTCATCGGAATAGGGCGCGATGTTGGAAGGATAAACCACTGCTACTGATTTATATCTGGGCTTAATGAACTTTGGCCCGGAGATAAATGCTGATGCAACTAATGCCACCAGAAGAATAATCAATAAATGGAATTTCCACTTAAGAATCAGCTTCAGGAGGTGTAAATTACTAAAATAGTTCTCCATTTGATTTTTACTTTTTGATAATACCAACCGTGTTTTTTGCTTTTCATTTTTATCCTGAGCTTCGGGCTTCGTTGTAGATGCTTTTTGCTTTGGCTCAGGATTAACCACCACCTCAGTTTTATTTACGGAAAGAGGTGATGCATCCTTCTTTTCTTTACTCTTGCTTACTTTTTTTTCTTTTTTTTCCTTTTGTTCTTTCTTTTTTTTTTCACCCCGAAGCTGATCTATATTATCGAGGATCAGAATAGAAAGAACAGTTACAAAGAAAGTTCCTATGGTAGCCAGAAGCACAATCAACCAGCGCACCGGATAGGATTTACGTTCTGCCTTATAGGCTTTGCTGACCACAAATTTCTGTGGCAATACTTCTTCAGCATCAACCTTGGCTTCCTCATATTTTGACTTTATTAGGCTAAGCTGTTTTTTCTCATGTTCAAGCTGATCACGCAGAGATACATAAGGGCCACCGTATTTCGCCAATATCTCCAGTTTTGCTTCCAGGGCGTTAACACCTTTTTGGTTTCCGTCAGCAATCTCTATTGCAAGCTGCTGATTAATCATCTCAGCCTGTGTTTCATAATCATGCACACCAAAATGGCGCAATTTTGTCAGGCTGTCTTCCATGGCCTGAATTTCGTCACGCAGCTGAAAATACTCTACCTCAACAATTTGTAAAGCTCTTCGGGCTCTGGTATGCTGCATTTCACTTTTCGTACTGTCGAGCAGTTCTGCAATATCATTGGCGATAAGCGCAGCAGTATTGGCATCTTTATCCATTACCTGGATAAGAACGCCCATGTATTCTGTTCTGCGGAACTTAATATTACTTTCATATTCCTTATACAGCCTTGTATACCGAAACCTTTCTGTTGAATCAATATTATAATGTGTAAAAAGGTCATACTTCTCCACTATCCTGTCGCGAATACGATTGGAAGAGAGAATTTGAAGCATTTGCTCCACCTGTTCATCCTCTCCAAACTGCAGAATGTCCTGCTTTGCATCCACTCGTTCTGAAAGAAGTGCTTTGGAAACAGAGTTTGAAGAAGTAGGAAAAAGGACTACTGTTGACCGGAATTTTGGTGTGATGAACGCCGGCCCGGAGAAAATAATTGACAGAAGAAATGCCGCTCCCGAAAGAATTTGTATCGGACGTCTCCATTTATACAAGAAGGCAATCAAACTTATTGAATTAAAGGCCTTGTCCGACGGTGTTTTCTGAGTCATATGAGACATGATAAATTTTCAAGCTCAAAAATAGGAAATTATCTGATGTAAACAACCCCGCAAAAATCAATTAACTTCTTATTAACGGCTTCTCACGGATGATTGATATGAGTCCCCTGACATGCAGTAGTTTCAGGGATGCTGCATAAATCACAGATAGCAAGGCCGTAGCGCCAAAACCAATATACCATGAATAGCCTGAGCCCGAAGCGAACCAACCGGTTGCAAAAACCAGCAGAATATAGAATGCCAGACGCAAAAGGTATGATATATCTGGCTTTAACCGGAACTTACGTGTAACCACCACAATCTGACAAACAACAATTAAAAATTGTGTAATAACACTCGCATATGCAGAACCAAGGGCAAGGTATTTTGGAATTAACACCAGGTTTAACACCAGATTAAGTACCATACCTGAGCCGGCAATAATATTTAACTCTTTCAAGCTGCCATTGGCGGTAAGTAAGGTTCCAAAAACATAAGTCGAGGAGATTGCAATAAACCCAATCATTAAAACCCTGAAAATAACAGCTGATTCTTCAATATGTGAAGTGTAAAGAAGATCAATAAGTTCATAATTGAAGAAAAAACTGCAGGCCACCACAGTAACACTAATCACTGTCAACATTGTAAAAGAAAGCTTTATCAGTTTGGCAACATTATCTCCCTGTTTGGTCATTTGGCTGAAAATTGGCAACAACAGCACTGAAAACAGGTAAGGAATCATATTTCCCGCATCCAGCAACCTGAATGAGTGCGCATAGATTCCGGCCTGTAAAGCACCCACACCTTCAGGGAGTAAACGCTCCAGCATCACTGAATCAATACGGTTATAAAAGCTCATCAGAAATGTCAGCAGGGCAAACGGCAGGCTCTGCTTTAATATCATTATAAAGAATGGCCTGTTCCAATGAAACTTGCGGAAAGATGATTTTTTTACCACAACAAGAAAGGCCACCATTGCAGTAAAAATATATGCAGCTGTTTGTGAATAGATAAACCACTCAATCCGGAATGTTTTATCTGTTATGCCTCCCCAAAGTAAAATACCGCAAAACACTATCATCAGCACACGGTCTAAAACAGATATCAGACTATCGGTTTTAAACAATAACAGACCGGAGATATTTGAGCGCAGGTATAATATAAAGGATATCAGAAACTGATTAAGTGCCATAAATCCAATGAACATCATTTGCCGTGGCTCATTATACCCGATAATCATTCCAATTACAAACGCCAGCATAAGATATCCCAGACCCAGCATCAGCTTCATAACAATTATACTTGAAAAGTGCTTATTCAGAAGCTGACTGTTTTGCGCGATATTCCTGTTATTGAAATTGGTTATTCCAAAATCCAGAAGAATATTAAAGAGAAATGAGAAACTGAAAACTGCGGAGTAGAAGCCATACTCAGAAGCGCCAACAGTGTTTTGCACCACCCGGTCAATACCAAAAATCCAAAACGGCTTTACCAGAAGGTTCAGAAAAAGCAATAAAACCAGATTGGTAATAAATTTTCGTTGCATAGACTTGGGGCATTCCCTCCACGAATGAATAATTCTGCAATATTCAGCATTTTTTCGGATATTTGCCACATTGCAGCCTACTTTCTGGCATGCAACAGGTTTAAAGGACACAAAAACACACACGAAGATTGAAAATAGCCGTTAACACACGATTACTCCTGAAAGACAAGCTTGAAGGTATTGGATCGTTTGAGTATGAAAATCTCAGTCGTATAACAAAAGCACATCCGGAGCATAAATTCTATTTTCTTTTCGACAGAAAGTATGATCCCGGGTTTATTTTTGGAGACAATGTCACACCTGTTATACTTCCACCTCAGGCACGACATCCTGTTCTCTACCATATTTGGTTTCAATACTCTGTAAGGATTTTCCTTAAACGGCTGCAGCCGGATATTTTCGTTTCTCCCGACGGTTACCTTCCACTTAAAACCAGCATAAAATGCCTTACGGTATTTCATGATCTTAACTGGGAACATTTCCCGGAAGATCTGCCAAAAGCAGAAACCAACTTCTATAAAAAGTATTTCCCGAAATTCGCCAGGAAAGCTAACAGAATCTGCACTGTATCTGAGTTCTCAAAACAGGATATCATTAAGCAGTACAATGTGAACCCTGAAAAAATTGATGTAGTCTATTCCGGAATTAATACGGTCAGAAAGCATGTACCTGAACCGGAGAGAAAAGAAGCCATTGAAAAATTTGCTCAGGGAATGCCCTACTTCATATTTGTCGGGTCGTTACATCCGAGAAAAAACCTGCATAACCTTTTCAAAGCTTACGACATTTTTCGTACTGAAAACAACTCTGAAGCCCGGCTGCTGGTTGTATGTCAAAAGAAATGGTGGACGGAAAAACTTCGTGAAGCATACGACAACATGAAATTTAAGAATGAAGTAGTGCTAACCGGCAGGGTGTCAGATGAAGACTTGAATGCTCTGGTCTCAGGTGCTGAAGCTATGACTTATGTTAGTAACTTCGAAGGTTTTGGGTTACCAATCGTTGAAGCTTTCCATGCCGGGGTACCACTGATAACATCAAATATCACCTCAATGCCGGAAATAGCTGCTGATGCAGCCCTTTATGCCGACCCCTCAAGCCCGAAGTCCATTTCTGAGCAACTGGGAAAAATATTTAAAAACGAAGATTTAAAAACTTCATTGGTAAAAAAAGGTAATATCAGGAAACAGGAATTTTCCTGGCAGAGAACATCTGAATTGCTATGGAACGCTATTGAAAAAACGATAAATGAATAATATTATGAACGTACTTCTTTTAGGATCAGGCGGCAGAGAACATGCCCTGGCATGGAAAATCGCACAGAGCCCGCTACTTAAAACTCTATATATTGCTCCGGGAAATGCCGGCACAGATCAATGCGGAAAAAACGTCAATATTAATATCAGTGATTTTAGTGCCGTCGAAAGCTTTATCATTAATAATGATATCGGGATGCTGGTAGTGGGTCCGGAAGCACCCCTGGTAGAAGGAATTCATGATTATCTTATTTCTAAACCCGAACTTAAAGGGCTTAAAATAATCGGACCTCAAAAAGCCGGCGCTATGCTGGAGGGGTCCAAAGATTTTGCAAAAGCATTTATGCACAGGCATCATATCCCAACTGCAGCATATCGCACTTTCACTTACGAAACTATTAATGAGGCACATAGCTTCCTCGACACGCTTAATCCTCCTTATGTCATCAAAGCCGATGGACTGGCAGCCGGGAAAGGTGTTATTATCTGCGATAAAAAAAATGAGGCTATAAATACCATTGATGAAATACTGAAAAATGAAAAATTTGGTGAGGCAGGCAGCAAAGTTGTAATCGAAGAGTTTCTCGATGGTATTGAGATGTCAGTTTTTGTGCTTACCGACGGGAAAAAGTACATTCTGCTTCCTGAAGCAAAAGATTACAAAAGAATCGGAGAAGGAGATACAGGTCCCAACACAGGAGGGATGGGATCTATTTCGCCGGTGCCATTCGCCGACAAGGATCTTATGCTACGCATTGAAAAAGAAGTGGTTATCCCAACAATAAAAGGACTTAAAAAGGACAACATCCCTTATACAGGTTTCATTTTCTTTGGTTTAATGATTTGCAATGACGCTCCTTTTGTAATTGAGTATAATGTGCGTATGGGTGATCCGGAAACAGAATCTGTAATCCCCCGTATCGAATCAGATTTGCTGGAAGCTTTTGAAGCATGCGCAACAGGTAAACTGTCAGAATATAATCTGCAGACTGATGCTCGTTTTGCAGCAACTGTGATGCTTGTATCGGAAGGATACCCCGGAAGCTATGAAAAAGGAAAAAAAATGACCATCAGTGAAAAAGCATTTAAAGGTGTGCTTTTCCATGCAGGAACAAAAAAATCTGATGATTTCGTGGTATCAAATGGAGGAAGAGTGCTGGCCGTTACTGCCTATGGTAATACAATGGATGAAGCCCTCAAAGAAGCATATAACCATGTTCCTGAAGTGAATTTTGAAGGAAAAACCTTCCGCAATGATTTGGGAAAAGACTTACAAAAGTATTGTTAACCTATGATAGTCAGGTTTTTTAAGAACACGTACCCTGTTCAGATTGTATTAGTGTTCATGACACTGGTAGCTCTCTGGATTCCGGCATTTTTTAACCCTGTTTCTCCTAACCTGCATTATAGTCATTACCAACCTATATACAACCTGTTGGTAAAATACAGTTTACTGAACAATACAATCCTGAATTCAGTTGTTGCCATAATATTAATTTTCCTTCAGGCTCTCTTAATTAACAGGATTGTTAACAGCCATAACCTCATTAGTAAAACAACCTTTTTACCGGCATTAATATATGTGCTGCTAATGAGTTTCCATCCTGCCGGACTAACAATACACCCTACCCTGTTCGCAAATCTATTCCTTATACTTATTTTGCAAAACCTCTTTTCAGCGAATGATGAACCGGGAAACCTGCAGTCAGTGATAAGTATTGGCGTCTATCTTGGCGCTGCATCATTATTCTATTTTCCGGTATTACTGATTTTTCCTTTTATACTCTTCCTGGTTCCATCAGTGAGTGCAAAGCCTCTAAAAGAAATTTTCATTTACATTGCCGGTCTGTTTCTACCTTATTACTTCTATGCATTTACTCTTTTTATGCAGAACAGATTTCGGTTCACCGCCAATGAGTATACAAAAATCTTTCATGACTTTCTAAATTTCTCCCTTAATCTAAGTGCAAAAGAATACATCATGCTTGGATTACTGGTGATAATATTTTTGATCGCACTGACAAGAACTCTCGCATCACTCTTTGAGATAGTGATAGCCATGCGGAGAAAAATTGTTTTCCTTATTGTTATCTCGATCGGAATTTTCTTTGGGCTCAGCCTTGCAGCAGATCCGTTTAAAGAGGGTCTTATGCTTTTCTTCCCTGTTTCAGTTATCATAATAGGGAAATTTATTGCAGAAATCAGAAACAGCAAACTGGCAGATGTGATACTACTTACTCTGGTTACAATGATTTTGATTCTAAAATTCATGTAGCATGCTAAAAAGTGTTTTTAAAGAAGGCGTTACTGAGATAGGTTGTGATGAGGCCGGAAGAGGCTGCATGGCCGGACCCGTAGTTGCTGCTGCTGTAATTCTGGACCCCGAAAACCCTGTTGAAGTGCTTAATGATAGCAAAAAGTTGTCACCGCGAATACGGGAGTCGCTGGCTCTGGAGATCAGGGAAAAAGCAAAAGCATATCATGTTGCATTTATAAACCCCGGTGTTATTGATGAAATCAATATTCTAAATGCAGCTATTAAAGCCATGCATGAAGCATTAGATAACATAAATATCCCTTTTGAACATATTCTGGTTGACGGAAACAGATTTCATCCCTATAAGGACACACCCTATTCATGCATAATAAAAGGTGATGGAAAGTTTCAATGTATTGCTGCGGCAAGTATTCTGGCCAAAACAGCACGCGATGAATACATGATAAAACTACACAATGATTTTCCGGAGTATGGCTGGGATAAAAATAAAGGCTATGCAACACAAAAACATATTGATGCCATGTTGCAATATGGCCCAACACCCCACCATAGAAAATCCTTTCATCTTCACCGGCAATTAAAAATAGAGTTCTAAACAGAGTATCCGGATATCTTTTCTGCTATCATTTGTTTTTATATCTTTGAATAAGGAAAAAAAATGTCTGATGAAGAAAGTTTCACGGTATCTGGCTGTTACCATACCAACCCTTATTATTTTAGTTATAGCTGTAATTCTCTTTCTTACCCTTCAAAATTCAGGAAAGAGAATCAACCCCATGGCATTGTCCGAAAAATTCCATCTGGTAATATCTGCCGATAATCCTCTTGAACTATCAAATATAGCCGGTGAATACAGTAATCTTGAAGGCTTGTTTCCCGCAACTGAAATTGCCTCTTACCAACCTCTTCTTAAAGATATTCATAAAAAAGAAGCAACAGAAAACCATGTGGCCTGGATTTTTACCGACGACTCCATTGCCTCTTCTGCTATGCTGATTCCGGTTTCAGAGGTAACCTTGCCAGTAAAAAAGGATGCTTTATCTAAATTTAAGTCTGATTCTGAAACAATAGTTGTCCAGAAAGATCAAATTAAGTGGAGTGTGAAAACTGTTGACCACTACTACCTCATTTCAAAAGATAATTTCACCCTGAATTTCATTTCCGGGATACTTAATCAAACCGGTCAATGGCATAAATATGGTCATGTATGCAGT
This sequence comes from Marinilabiliales bacterium, assembly GCA_002869405.1. Lineage (GTDB taxonomy): Bacteria > Bacteroidota > Bacteroidia > Bacteroidales > BM520 > BM520. The sequence continues at coordinate 28,892 of PKSY01000068.1, read as the reverse complement.
GGAACACAAATTTTTGTTTCAGGAACTATTCCTGGCATAATAGAGACTGAGGGCGATACAGTTTTTCAGTTTGATGTTGTTCAATATCAGGACAAACTCTATTTCAATGCGTTGAAAGCCAGGGAAGAGAGTATGAGTTCCGGCATATCTGCCGCAATTCCGTCCTCCGGTGACCTTTCGCTGCCACAACCCTTTCCCGGAAACAGCCGATGCCTCATAAGGAAATCTGAAGGAAAAGACGAAAGACTGCAGGCACTCGAACTCAGTAAAGGTGGTAGCAACACCATTGCGCAGGCTTTCAGATCTACCAATATATCCTCTGAAAAAAATCACTTTGCAGCCCTGGAGCAACCAGTGGCAAAAGGTCCTTTCAGCGTCGATAATCACCAAACCGGAGAAAAAAATATCATTGTTTTCGATGTATCAAATCAAATGTATCTCTTTGATTTAAAAGGCAATCTGATCTGGAAAAAAAGATTCCGGGATAAAATCCTTGGGAATATTTATCAGGTTGACAAATACAATAACGGGAAATATCAGTACTTATGGAATTCAACAGATAATATTCATCTTATTGATATTACAGGAAATGAAGTGGAGGGGTTCCCGTTCTCAGTTCCCGGCAAGATATCAGGAGGAGTCTCAATAATACATTTTAAAGGGTACACATATCCCAATATTCTTCTCATTGACAATAGCAAAAAGCTCGTAAATATAAACCTAACCCCGGCAATCGTACCCGAATGGAAAACACAAACCGTTAATTTTACAGTCACTGAACCTATTCAATATTTGTATCAGAATTCAGAACATTATGTGGTGGTTGCAGGAGATAACGGGGAAGTTATTATGGTTGATAAAACCGGTGATATCAGAATGAGAATTAAGAATTCATTTACAAACAATCCTAATTCAAAATTCTATTTCAATGAAACAAACAGCAAAGGAAACCTAATAACAACAGATAATTACGGCAACCTCATCTATATTCCAAAATTTGGGAATGTGAAGAAAACAGTCTTTGGAACCTACTCGCAGGCACACTATTTCTTTTATGAAGATTATGACTTTGATGGCAACAAGGATTTTTTCTTTATGGATGATAAAAAAATCTCTGTATTCAACCGGTTTAAACGCATTGTTTTTGAAGCAAACACACTGGCTCCCATAAGCATAAAGCCACTAATAATAAGAAACAACGGAAAAACAAGAATAGGAGTTGTTAATCCGCAAACATCATTACTGGAGCTATATGAAAAAACCGGGATGTCAGATATAATAATACCTTGCAGCGGAGAATATCTTTACTATTCAGGCTCCAATACCATATTCTCTGTTCAGGATAAAAAATTATACAGCACCAAACTAAACTAATTTGTATGAGTGAATACCAGCCCAAAATACTTCTTGTTGATGACCTTCCGCAGAATCTCATGCTTTTGGAAGCAGTATTAAAAAAGATTGACGCTGAAATACATACTGCAGGCTCGGGTGAAGAAGCCTTAAAGATTCTTGAAGAGCATACTTTCTCACTTGCATTACTGGATGTTCATATGCCCGGGATGGATGGCTTTGAATTGGCGTCCAGGATAAGCAGAGATCCCGACCATATAAATATGCCCATTATATTTATTTCAGCCAATAATCTTGATGAGATGAGTATTTCACAAGGGTACAAAGCAGGAGCAGTAGATTATATCAGAAAACCATTCAACAATGAATTTCTCATTAGCAAGGTGAAGGTATTCATTGCCATGGCTCGACAGCAGATTGAACTTAAAGAACAGTCGGAGCGGCTTGAAGAGCTTTTTAAGGAACAAATGCTTTCCCAAAAGACTATCTCTGAACAGCTTAAACTTGAAAAATCCTATTCAAAGGTTTCCGGAAAGTTTGTCGGTGATTTTGAAGCTGACACCTCCATGCGTGATGCCCTTCAGATTATTGGTGAACTTATTGGTGCCTCCGGTGCGATAATGTACGACCTGAAGCCTGTACAGAATACATTTGTACCAAGAGTTGCATGGAATCAAAACGGCGGATATTCCGAAAAAGATGAAATTAATACCCTCTTTCTGGATAGCATTGGTCAAAACAGAGAAAAACTCAAAAACCGCGAACTGGTAAAAAATGCTGCAGAAGTTTTGGCGCCGGCCACCGATTTCCTCATGCTCCCTATTCATGTTTTTAATGAATTACAGGTTATACTGGTTTTCTACAATCGCGAATATCCCCTCTCCTTTTTCGATAAATTTGAAAGCACATCAATATTCATCGACTTGATTTCCAGTGCACTGGAAAGAATGGAAGTACATAAAAAACTAAGACATACAGAACGACTGGCCGGATTGGGAGAAATAGCTACAGGAATTGCCCATGAATTAAACCAGCCACTGAACACCATCTCTCTTGGTCTTGACAACATCCTTCTTGCTGTAAAATCAGGAAAGGCTACCGAAGAGTATCTTGATAAAAAAACCAAAAAAATCCACGATAATATCTTAAGAACCAGAGCTATAATTGATCATGTCAGAACATTCTCCCGCGATCAGGACGGCTATATTAACACAGAATTTAATGTTAACGATTCTATTCGTAATGCGATCAGTCTTGTTTCAGAACAATACAGCAACCATGGTATCTCTCTGGAGTCGGAGCTGGATGATAATATTGAAAAACCAATAGGCAACACATATAAGTTTGAGGAAGTAATATTAAATATGCTTTCCAATGCAATGCATGCTGTGGATTCAAGAAAAGAGAAAGAAGGATCGTCCTATTATGGAAGTATCACGGTCTTAACATATCAACAAAAAAAGAATATATTTGTTGAAGTAAAGGATAACGGTTGCGGAATCCCCGAGCATATCCTTAATAAGATTATGCAACCTTTCTTTACAACAAAAGAAGAAGGCAAAGGTACCGGACTGGGATTATCCATTGCTTTTGGTATTATCAAAGACATGAACGGAACCATAGATATTGAGAGTACTGTAGGTTCAGGAACAAATGTCAGGGTGGTAATACCGGTAAACAACTAACAGGACGCACACAGGTTTATGGAAAATAAAAAGATGACTGTTCTCATTCTCGATGATGAAGTCAATTTTACGGAAGAACTTCAGGAATATCTCGAGATAAAAGATTTTGAGGCATTTACCGCTAACACTCCTGCTGAAGGGTTTAAAATTCTGCAGAAAAAAACTATCGACCTGATGATCCTTGATGTCAGGCTCCCGGGAATGAGCGGAATCGAAATCCTTAAAGACGTGAAGCAAACTTACCCCGACATGGAGGTTATTATCGTTAGCGGACATGGCGATATGGACACAGTTATTCAGGCCATGCGAAACGGAGCCATCGATTACCTCAGAAAACCCTTCCGGCACCTTGATATTCAGATCGCCATTGAAAGAACACAAAAATATCTGAAGCTTTTCCATAAATATAAAGAGATGAAAAACAGAAGTTCGCTGATATCTCTTGATCTGGAACAGCGAATACAACGCAATTTTATCGGCGAAAGCAAAATCATAAAAGAGGTTCTGAACCTGGCAATTACAGCATCCCAATACCCTTACACTAATGTGTTGATTACCGGCGAAAGCGGAACAGGTAAAGAAAATGTAGCCCGGATTATCCATTACAGCTCTCCGAACAAGGAGAATGCTTTTGTGGCTGTCAACAGCTCTGCAGTTCCTGAAACACTTCTGGAGAGTGAGTTCTTTGGTCATAAAAAAGGCTCTTTCACGGGTGCAATAGGTGATAAAAGCGGATTCTTCGAGGTAGCAAATCAAGGAACGCTGTTCCTGGATGAAATTGCCGATATGCCCTTTAACCTGCAGGCGAAGTTGTTGCGTGCCCTCGAAGAAAAACGGGTTTCCCGTATCGGTGGCAGTGAGGAAATTAATGTGGAATTAAGAATAATCTCTGCCACAAATCATGTGGTGCACGACCTGGTAGAACAAAAGAAATTTCGTCTCGACCTGCTGCACAGGCTTAACACTGTAGAGATTCACATCCCGCCTCTGCGCCAGAGAAAAGAGGATATCCCTTTACTGCTGGATTTCTTCCTGAAAGAGTTTGCCGGAAAAATGAATAAAACCATTCCTATATATAATCCGACCCTTATCGATCACCTTGCATCTTATAACTTCCCCGGAAATGTCAGGGAATTAAGAAACATGGTGGAAAGAGCCATGATCTTCCAGAAAGGAAAAGAGCTGTCAGCAGCCGACTTCCCGTTAAAGGACAGTATCAAGAAGCAGGTATCACATAACGATGTAAACCTGAATATTGAAGAAAATGAAAAGCGCCTGATTATTATTGCGCTTGAAAGGTGCGACTATAACCAGAATAATGCTTCGCAGATACTTGGTATTTCCCGCGATGCCCTGGTTAGAAGATTAAAGAAATACGATATCAGAATCCAAAAAGCCATGTAGCGTTTTCATACAAATGTGCGCTTTTGCAATCACAAATCCGCACAGACAATATTTTAACTCCCTTTTTAGCTTCACAAAAAAACACTCAAGCTATTGCAAATCAGGATTATAACAAATAGTCCTGATTTTTTTATGTACTGTTGTGGCAATTGGCATGAACATAGACTATAAGCGCACACAACACAACAGAACAACATCATGGCTAAGAAAGAATCCGTAAAAAACCCTGCGTCAAATAATGTATTTGAATATGACTATGCGATGTCGTTATACATGGGCATGGTCACAATTAGTGTAATGGATGCGATAAATGAAGAGTTTCCTGAAGCCTACCCTGAAAAAAGGCTTTGCCTCGGAGGCTGGGAAGAAGAGATGGGAATATCGTACATGAACCTGACCCGCAGCGGAACTCTGGAAAACGAAAAAATCAGTAACAGAAAACCATTTCTTGCCTGATTAGCGTAAACGGAGAACAGTGCCGGGTTCAACAATAACTCCCGGCTCAAGGCCATTGATTTTTAAAAGATGTTTTAACTGAATTGCGTAGTACTGAGAAATAAAACGTAACGATTCGCCCGGCTGAACAGCATGTTCCTGTTCAGCCGCTTTTTTATTCTTCTTTTCAAGATAAACAATCTCACCTACCGTAAGCAATGAACTGCGTTCCAACTCATTATACTTGTATATCTGATAAGAGTATAGCCCAAACTCTTCTGCAAGGGTAAAAAAAGTGTCTCCTTTTTCAGCGAAAACAAATTTCACATCATGATTCTCATAAACAGGTCTACCCGCATCACTGTGTTTCACAACTTCGAAGTTCTCGCGCGAATAGACAGTCGGAGTGTCATAATCTTCTATTTTGAGATCATCATGAGATACATCGCTGTTGCTTTTAACCTCTTTTACCAAATCATCGCGCTGAGGGAGCTTGTAGCCCGGATCCAACGCCTTCTTATCATACTCTGCAAGGCCTGTTTCCTCAATAATCTTAATCAAAAGATTTGCATAATGGGGGTTTGTAGCATATCCCGCTTTCTTTAAACCTTTAGCCCATTTCTTATAATCATCCTTCTGATAGCTGAACAGAAAATCGTATCTGCTGCGTGTGGTTAAAAACAGCGAGTGGTCGTTATACGACTCTGCCGGATCATCATACTTCCTGAAACACTCGTTGGGACTGTCATCATCCATATAATAGGTCTCACCATCCCACTCCTTATGACACTTGATACCAAAGTGGTTGTTTGCCTCTACGGCCAGCTCACTCTTCCCGCTGCCGGATTCCAGAATCCCCTGAGCCAGCGTGATACTGGCAGGAATACCGTACTCCTGCATCTTCTCAATCGCTATAGGATAGTACTTCTCAACATAATCATAACGGGCCTGTAAATCCGCACTCTGCCCAAACAAAACATTGGCCAGTGGAAACAGGAATATAACAAGGATGATTCTTTGCATAATTTTTCTTTTCACAACAAAAATAAAACAAAAAGCAAAGGCAGAGATCATAAAATGGAAAACTGTATCTTTGGCGCATTATTATGGAGATTATAAAAAAATATTTTCCCGAAGTATCGGATACTCAATTACAACAGTTCGCGCATCTGCATGAACATATAATGCTTTGGAACGACCGTATAAATGTTATTTCAAGAAAAGATACTGATGCATTCCTTGTAAACCACCTGCTTCACAGCCTGGCAATTGCCCGGTTTACATCTTTTAATAACGGAACAAAAGTATTGGATATTGGCACAGGAGGTGGTTTTCCCGGGCTCCCGCTGGCCATAATGTTCCCGGAAGTGAACTTTCATCTTGTGGACTCAATAGGAAAGAAAATCCTGGTGGTTGACAGTTTTATTAAGGATTCAGGGTTAAAGAACGCAACAGCTGAGCAAGTTAGAGCTGAAAACCTGAAAGAAAAGTATGACTTTGTGGTTTCGCGTGCAGTAACTGCTATGCCAAAATTTATAGGATGGACAAAAAACAAAATCTCACAACATCAAAAAAACACCCTGAAAAACGGAATTATCGCGCTTAAAGGAGGAGATTTAACGGAAGAGTTCGCCGGGCTTAGTTATCAGATTACCGAAGAGCCTGTTTCACAATGGTTTGATGAACCCTTCTTTGAATCTAAAAAGGTCATCTACATTCCAATCCGATAACCTGAACTTCACGTTCAAGCCTAACGCCAAATTTCTCCATGACATCATCTCTGATCTCTTCGGAGAGCGTAAAGATTTCCTTTCCGGAAGCATTGCCATAATTCACCAGCACCAGTGCCTGCAAAGGATAAACCCCGGCATCACCGCGACGAAAGCCCTTCCATCCGGCCTTTTCAATCATCCAGCCTGCAGCGAGTTTCACCTCACCATTTTCCAATATATAGCCGGGCATTTCAGGGAATAACTCTTTCAGCGCCTCATATTTACGTGGTGAAACAACAGGGTTTTTAAAAAAGCTTCCTGCGCAACCAACCTCTTCCGTATCAGGTAGTTTAGATCTTCTGATCTCGCGAATAATCTCAGCTACATCAACAATTCCGGGATCAGAAATCCCTTTTTCTTTCAGCTTACCAGAAATTGCTCCATAGGTGGTATATACTTGAGGGTTTAGGGAGAGCCGGAAATCAACACGCCTGATTATGAATTTCCCGGAATGCGTTGTTTTAAAAACTGAACTCCGGTATCCAAAATCACACTCCAGGGCACTAAATAAAATAATTTCACCGGTGTATATATCCACAACCTCAACACGCTCTATTACATCGCTAACCTCAACACCGTAAGCACCAATATTCTGAACAGCTGCACTCCCCGCCTGTCCGGGAATCAGGGTCAGGTTTTCCAATCCTCCATAATTGTTCTTCAGGCAATAATCAATCAGATCCTCCCAATCCTCTCCGGCAGCAACAGATAACACAACGGATTCATAAGATAACTCTTTTACAATAATTCCTTTTGTTTCAATTTTTATCAAAGTACCGCTGAAGTCGCCACAAAAGAGCAGGTTGCTGCCACTGCCAATTACCATATGCGGCCCGGGCAATTCATTGAGCTTCCCGGGCAAAAGGCCGAACTCATCTTCCCTTTCAACAACAATTACACATGAAGCTTTTCCTTCAAGGTGAAAGGTGTTAAAACCGGAAATATTATAATCGGTAAAGAATTTCATGCTGCTTTTTCACAAAAATAGTCATAAACCAAAACCAACAGGTAAAATATGGCAAATCATACAATTTTTTGACTTCCTAAATCGTTTCAATTTTATACTTTTACAAAACACACACAAAAACAGGTTATATAGTGAAGAGAGCAATTGTTTGCGTGACAAACGATTTGGCAACAGATCAGCGCGTCCATAAAACTTGCATTGCATTACAGAAAAGTGGCTTTGAGGTGCTTGAGGTTGGCCGCTTACTACCCGACAGCTTACCGCTGAAGCGACCCTACCGCACAAAACGCATGCATTTACTCTTCCGAAGGTCCGCATTATTCTATGCAGAATACAACATCCGGTTATTTCTGTTTCTTCTCTTTTCTGATGTCTCACTAATAGTAGCCAACGACCTTGATACACTTCCTGCGGCATGGCTGGCAAAAAACATTAAGCGCTGCGACCTGGTTTACGATTCCCACGAATATTACACTGAAACACCGGAGCTCGTAAACCGTAAGTTTGTTCAGTCATTCTGGCGAAATATCGAGAAAGGCATTTTCCCAAAACTAAAGGATGTTATCACAGTAAATAAAAGCATTGCCCGGATATACGAAAAAGAGTACGGAATAAAGCTGCACGTTGTCAGAAACATACCTCCGGAGCGGAACATTATCTCGCCGGCAACCAAAGCTGAACTGGGAATTCCTGAAGATAAAAAAATGATTCTGATTCAGGGTGCAGGAATAAACATACAGCGTGGAGCAGAAGAGGCTGTGGAAGCCATGAAATATGTTAATGACGCAGTATTGTATATAATCGGAGCAGGAGATGTGTTCCGGCTTCTGCCCTGGATTATTAAAGACCATAACCTTCAGGAGAAGGTTTTTGTGCTGCCAAAGCAGTCGCCCGGGAAATTACGGCAATATACTTTGCTGGCTGATCTTGGCCTTACTGTGGATAAAAACACAAACCTCAACTACCGCTACAGCCTGCCGAATAAACTCTTTGATTACATACACTCCGGGGTGCCGGTCCTTGCGTCACAGCTACCGGAAATTGAAAGAATAATTACTCAATACGATATCGGTACCTTCATTCCCGATCATAAGCCTGAAAGCATTGCCAAAACTATAAACAGTGCTTTTGAAGACCGGACACGATACCTGAAATGGAAAGAAAACCTGAAAGTAGCGGCATCGGAACTTTCATGGGAACAGGAAGAGAAGATTCTTTTATCTATATTTGCCCGCTATGCCTGATAAACATCTGCATATCATCTCTTTTAGTGTGCCGTATCCTCCAAACTACGGTGGTGTGATAGATGTATATTATAAGCTCCTCGCATTGCATCACGCGGGAATCAAAACCCATTTGCATTGCTATGAATACGACAGAGGACCGGCTCCCGAACTTGAAGAAATTTGCGAAGAAGTACAGTACTACCCCAGAAAAACAGGCCTCTCTTCTGCAGGAAGCCTCAAGCCATATATCGTCCAAAGCCGTCAGTCTGAGGTTTTAATCAACAATCTGCTTAAAGATAATCATCCGGTTCTTTTTGAAGGGCTGCATTCCTGTTTCTTTCTCGACGATAAAAGGCTCAATGGCAGAATAAAAATTTATCGCGAAAGCAATATTGAACATCAGTACTATTTTAATCTCTTTAAGGCGGAGTATAAACCGGGACCAAAAATGTACTACCTCATTGAAGCCTTGAAACTCAGGTTTTATGAGAAGGTACTCCATCATGCAGACCTGATGCTGGTAGTCAGTGAAAGTGATACACAGTACCTAAAATCAAAATTCCCGGAGAAAAACGTGATTCACCTGCCAAGTTTTCATGCCAATGAAACTTTCAGAGGAAAAGAGGGTTCGGGGTCATATATCCTTTACCATGGCAACTTATCCGTGGCTGAAAATATAAAAGCCGCAAACTATATTGCTGAAAAAATTGCACCACACTGTGAAATGCCCCTGGTATTTGCCGGTCTTAATCCTGATGAACAACTTATTGAAGCGGCCACCAAAAACAATCACATTCGATTGGTACCCAACCCTTCTCATCTTGAAATGACCAGACTTATTGAACAGGCACATATTCACCTGATGATTACTTTTCAGGCAACAGGCCTCAAACTTAAACTTCTGAATACTATTTATCAGGGCCGTCATATTATCGCCAACAAAGCAATGTATAACGGAACTGTTATCGGCAAGCTGGTTCACCATGCTGAAAATGAGACTGAATTTATCGAACAACTCAATAAAGTGGCAAGCCTGCCATTTACAAAAGAGGATATTGATTTCAGGAAGAAAACGCTCAACGGATTCTACTCCAACAAAAGCAACTCGGAAAAACTTATTGAGCTAATCTTTAACGGCAGGGATTAATAGAACATATAATCCGAGGTATTCACTTTTCCATCTTCACATTTCAGAATATGCGACGGAAACTTTCGGAACAGGCTGTAATCATGTGTTGCCATAAGTATTGCTGTTCCCTTTTTACTGATATCAAACAGGAGTTTCATGATTCCGTGAGAAGTTTCAGGATCCAGGTTTCCGGTAGGCTCATCAGCAAGAATCAGTTCCGGATCATTTAGCAGTGCCCGGGCAATCACAACACGCTGCTGCTCGCCGCCGGATAGTTCATGAGGCATCTTATAACCTTTGGTTTTCAAACCCACCATATCGAGTACAGCCTCCATTCTGTCTGCCATTTTCACCTTGTCTTTCCATCCTGTAGCTTTCAGAACAAACTGAAGATTATCATTAACAGAGCGGTCGGAAAGCAATTGAAAATCCTGGAATACAATCCCTAGTTTTCGACGTAAATACGGAATATCTTTTTTTGAAATATTTCTTAAATCATAGCCTGCTACAAATGCCTCTCCTGAATCCACTGAAATCTCACCATAGAGTGATTGTAAAAGCGTACTCTTTCCCGTACCGGTTTTACCTACAAGATAAACAAAGCGACCCTTTTCAATTGAAAAATTAACATCATTCAATACCAGCATTTCCCGCTGATATAAACGTACATCCTTAAGTGAAATAACATTGTTTTCTCCCATTTCAATGGCTTTAGAGCGTAAAATTACAAAATAGGCAGCAGAAAAATAGGAGAATCAATATATTTGTAGAATATCACTGAATATCAATACACATAAAAAAAGATAACTATGAAAAAAAAGATGCTACTAATCAGCAACTCAACAAATTACGGAGAAGAATACCTGGGTTGGCCGCGCGAACACATTAAAAATTTCCTCGACGCTACAACAGCCAAAGAGGTACTTTTCGTGCCCTATGCAGGAGTAAATCTTAAAACTAACAGCATTGAAGCTTCATATGATGCATACGAGCAGAAAGTAGCATCAGTATATGAAACCCTCGGATATAAGATCAAATCTATCCATACCTGCGACGACCCGGTGGCCGCAGTTGAAAAGGCTGAAGCTATAGCCGTGGGCGGAGGAAATACTTTCCACCTGGTTTATATGATGCACAAAACAGGTATCATGGAAGCTATTCGTAAAAGAGTAATTGAAGGTGTACCTTATATGGGATGGAGTGCAGGAAGTAATGTTGCCTGCCCTACATTGAGAACAACCAATGACATGCCCATTATTGAGCCTGAAAGCTTTAACTGCCTTAACCTTATTCCTTTCCAGATTAACCCTCACTATCTGGATGCAAATCCTGAAGGTCATGGCGGTGAAACCAGAGAACAAAGAATTCTGGAGTTCCTCTCTGTAAACAGAGATATGTATGTTGCCGGCCTCAGAGAAGGTTGTTTCCTGCTGGTGGAAAACGGAAAACTTACCCTCGAAGGAGACAGACCACTTCGCATATTTAAGTTTGGTGAAGAGATTATAGAGATGGATAAAACACAGGACCTGCAATTCCTGATGTAATAAACTCTGCAGTACTCTATCGAGTGTTTTTTATGTAGATACGCAGCTCATTGAAATAAGTCAGATACGCACAGCGGTGCGTATCTGACTGTATATGCCTATATGCTTATTTATTGTTGTAACCTTATGGCGATTTTGCGTCACATGACTATGCAAAATGCACTGTTATATCAGATAATCAGATTTGTTATCTTTGTGATAAAATAATGAATATGGATCAAAAACTGAAGGAGCTGTTGCACCTGAACAACTCTTTTTTCCTTATTGCAGGCCCGTGTGTTATTGAAGACACTGAGATGCCTGATATTATCGCAAAGGAACTTGTCGGAATCACCCAAAAACTTGAAATCCCGTTTATCTTTAAAGCTTCGTACCGCAAGGCGAACAGAAGCCGCATTGATAGTTTTACAGGTATTGGCGATACCGAAGGGCTTGAGATTCTCAAAGAGATAAGGAACAGGTATAATATTCCTGTGATTACAGATGTGCATACACCTGAAGAAGCTGTTCAGGCTGCCGGATATGTTGATATACTTCAGATTCCGGCGTTCTTATGCCGGCAAACAGACCTTCTGGTTGCGGCGGCTCGCACCGGAAAAATCATTAACATTAAAAAAGGGCAGTTTGTAAGTCCGCAGGCCATGAGCCATGCAGTTAAGAAAGTCCGCTCTGTTAGTGATGCTGAAGTGCTGCTTACCGAACGCGGTACTTTATTCGGATATCAGGATCTTATTGTGGATATGCGCTCCATACCCTGGATGAAAGCTCATGACACACCCGTAATTATCGATGTAACTCACTCATTGCAGCAGCCAAACCAGTCGAACGGCGTAGCAGGTGGTTTGCCCGAACTGATTCAAACCATTGCTTCCGCAGGTATCGCTGCCGGTGCCGACGGCATTTTCATTGAAACACACCCCGATCCGCTGAATGCCAAATCGGATGGTGCCAATATGCTGCAGCTCGACAAAATGGAGGCGCTGCTTAAAAGGCTTAAAAACATCTATTCAGCAATAAATTCATAAAACTATGCACAAACAGGATGAAGTACTTTTTGGTACACTAAGTTACATCACAATACTCGGATGGGTAATCGCGTTACTGGCAATACGTGACCGCAGAACAGAGTTTGTATCTTTCCATCTCAGACAGGCACTGGGCATTAACCTGACAGCAATGCTCTTTGTCTGGATTCCTGTCTTAGGATGGATACTGGGGGTCGTACTCTTTGTTTTCTGGATTATCGGGCTTCTAAATGCCATTCAGTACAGAGCAGAGCCTATACCAATATTTGGAAACTTTTTTCAAAGAATCTTTGAGGGAATCCGGTAAACTATTCGATAGTAGTTTGTAAGGCAGCTCCTGTATTCGGCGAAAGAAGTACTTTCGGATTGCTGACTGCGGGAGCTGCTTTTACTACCCCAAACTGCGGAACCGTAAATATACCACCTCCAAGGTCCTCTTTCCCATGCTTTATGGTCACTTCTGAGGTTGCCGGAATCCGGTATACCACACCCTTCTGAGTACCTGCGGCTTCAGCAAATTCTTCTGTGGTAAAAGTAACTGTTATTGCCTGTCCTGAATTATTCTGTGATATCCCGGCATCGTCAGAGAAATTACAGATCTTTATGGTATTATTCCTGTCGTCAGCACCCGGAAATATTACAAAAGTATAACGGTTTTGATCAGAAGAAGAGGCTCCTCTGAATAAAGAGAGATAACTCTTCTCCATCTCCTGAAACTGTCCATCCATATAGCGTATTGTACCTTCAGAATAAGCAACTTCCTGATAACCCGACAAAAGGCTTAGTCTGTCACGACGGATTTTCAGAATCTTCTCCACAATTTCATTCGCTTTATCTTCCTCCGACCTTGCAACAAGACGATGTTTGTAACTCACATCCTTTATAGTGGCAGTATCAACAGTAATAAATTTAACAATCGTATCTGTCTCCATTACCTGATTTGGTGCTGCCAGCAAATATTCAAAATCAGGACTTTGAATATTCCACACAGGGTTAGACCAGGAAAAACCATCAGATACCATTGCTTCAAAAGGTTGGATATTTAACCCTGCAAGTGTTCCATTTTCATTCATCATCACCTGCCCCGACTGCTTTTCCCGTGAGTTTCGCTCGCCAACATATCCCAGTGTTCCTGCAATTTTATTCTCAGGATAAACTGTCTCTATAATTCTTACATCAATAATCCTGTACACTGATTTATTCGTTGACACAGGGTTTTGTATACCTAATAAAGGTTCAGCGTACGCTGCCAGAGGACCGCTAAAATAATCAGTACGCTCAACATCAATATTCACAATAAAAGCCTTGGCCGGCAACGTATATGCAATGCCGTCAGGAGTGCCTGAATTAACTTTTAACTCCTGACCAAAAAGGCTCAGAGAGAATGCAAAAACCAGAGATGCAAGTAATATTTTTTTCATGATAGAATTTTTCTGTGGTAAAGATAGTGAATATCCCAAAATCTGTTACTTTTCCAACCTTCCTTTCCTGATAAGGAATAACCCTGCGAAGGTGATCATCCCATTCAGAATCAACAATTCAAAACCAAAGGAATAGCCATTAAACCATAGAACAGAATTAGCGCTTAACACATAACAAATCATCGGGGAGAGCAAGGCGACAACAGGTATCAACCTGTCGCGAACACGATATTTGGTAAACAAACCGAAAGAGAATAATCCCAGCAGCGGGCCATAGGTATACCCTGCAACAGTAAACAGTTTAGATATAACAGAGGCGTCATTAATGGCATGAAAGACTATAATAACCAGCATAATAGTTACTGCTGTTCCTATATGAACCATGTGTCGTATTTTTACCGCACGCTTCTCCTCCAGGTCATCACGTGTCTCAAAGTTGAGAAAATCCACACAAAAAGCTGTTGTAAGGGAAGTCAAAGCACTATCAGCTGAGCTGTATGCGGCAGAAATAAGACCAATTACAAAAACAATCCCCGCTGCAGGCCCCAGATATTGCAGTGCAATTATTGGAAACAGGTCGTCGGTAGTTTCAGGAATCAGTAAACCCTTGCTGCGGGCAAACAGAATAAGGAATCCTCCAAGCAATAAAAAGAGAAAATTCACCGGTACAAGTGATGCGCTCATCCAGTACATATTCTTTTTAGCTTCCTTAAGATTCCTGCAGGTCAGGTTCTTTTGCATCATATCCTGATCAAGGCCGGTCATCACAATAGTAATAAAAATACCACTGAGGAATTGCTTAAGATAGAACCTCGCATCATTGAAATCAGTATATATCAGCTTTGAAATATCATCGGCGAAAACTTTCCTGCTCAAGGAGAAAAAACTCTCGTTCATCTCTCCGGTAATCAGCACAATAGTCACTACAAGAGCCACAAGCATAAAGGTGGTTTGCAAAGTATCGGTCCAGACAATCGTTTTGATTCCACCACGGAAAGTGTACAGAAGAATCAGAATCATAAAAAATACTCCTGTCACCATAAAAGGAATATTCCATTGGCTGAAAACAAAGAGATGCAGCACATTAATCACCAGGTACATCCTGAATGAAGCGCCAATTACTCTTGAAAGCAGAAAGAAAAACGAGCCTGTTTTATATGATGTATTTCCGAAACGGTTCCCGAGGTATGTGTATATGGATGTCAGTCTGAGTTTATAATAAACAGGCATCAACACATTAGCAATAATGTAATACCCAATGAGATAGCCAAAAACTATCATCATGTAGCTGAAAGAGGAATTCACAACATCGCCGGGAACAGAGATGAAAGTCACACCCGACAAGGAAGCTCCGATCATACCATAAGCCACCAGAACCCACGGAGAACGATGGTTTGCAGAGAAAAAACCTTCATTACTAACTGATTTTCTGGTTGTAAGCCATGAAATCAAAAACAGTAAAGCAGTATAAAGAATAAAGGTAATGAAGATATATCCCGGAGCCATATTATTGGTTTTTAAGCATTTCTTTCAGATAATTTGAGAAATCATTCAGCGAATCAAACTTCAGGTCATAGAGCCCGTCACAATCCTGTTTCCGCTCTGGCTCAGTCTGAATATAAACCGAAACCATATTAAGATTTCGCGCAAAAAGCAGGTCGCTGCGGGAATCTCCGGCCATAATGCACTTCAATGGGTCGATATCAGGGAAATCTTTTCCAGCCTGTTCAGCCATTCCTGTTTCCGGCTTCCGGCAAGGGTCATTATCGCTCTTCAGTGCAGGGCAAAAATAAATCCCGTCAATTTCTCCTCCTGCATTTTCTATTTGCTTTCGCAGATGTGCATGCACTGCCCCCACATCTTTGGCAGTCATTAACCCCTTCCCTACTCCCTGCTGATTGGAAACAACAATAATACGATGGAAAACCACGGAGAAAAAAGAAATTGCCTCAGGTACGCCCGGGAGAAATTCAAATTCGGAGATGCAGGTTACATAACCATCAGGAATACGACGGTTTATCACTCCGTCACGATCCAGAAATAAAGTGTATTGTGATAATTTACCGGGTAATAAATTCATGTTGGGCTCTTTGATAGTCTTCAGGAATGCCAATATCGATAAAATATGTGTCACTCACAACTCCTGACAAGGATAACAATCGGTCATCGGGCATAAAAATTTCTTTCTCAATAGAAAACCGCCCTTGGGGAGCTACTTCCAGGAATTTTGTTTTGTTAATCAGATAAACACCACCGTTAATGGTACCGGGACCTTTAACATCACTCTTTTCACGAAAGTAAGTGATTTTTGAAAGCTCATCAGTTTCAACCATGCCATATCTCGAAACATCCTCAACGGTTCGCAGGGCAAGTGCTATATCAGCTCTTGTGGCGAAAAAGATCTCTTCCATCATGGGCAGATTTACTTCAAAAAGTGAATCACCATTAAATACCCAGAAATTCTTTCCACTAATCTGTTCAGCAGCAAAAGCTATTGCTCCACCTGTTCCAAGCGGGTCTTTTTCAACAGCATACGCTATCTCCATACCATGATAATCATCACCGAAATGATCTTTAACAACTTCAGGAAGATAACCCAAAGAGAGGACTACTTTTTCAATTCCAAAAGCACGCAGGTAATCCAGCTGGTATTCAAGGAATGGTCGTCCGCAAACCGGAGCCATAGGTTTCGGGACATCTTTCACTACCGATTGCAGGCGTGTTCCGAAACCTCCTGCCAGTATCACTGCCTCTTTGGTAAGCATAGTCATTATTGTGGGAAAATATCTGCCTCAACGAGTTCACAGAGAATATGACCAACGAGAATGTGTGCCTCCTGAATTCTCGGAGTACAACCCGAAGGCATATCCAGCAAATAATCACTGCACTGAGCCATTTTCCCACCACCTTTTCCCGTCATTCCTATGGTAATCATGCCCCGTGCCTTAGCTTCTTCCATGGCACGGATTATATTCTCGCTGTTTCCTGATGTTGAAATCCCTACCAGCACATCCCCTTTACGGCCTTTGCTCTTTATACTTCTGGCGTATATATCATTGTACGAATAGTCGTTTGCAACAGCTGTCAGGTAGCTGGTATTCACATGCAATGCTTCTGCAAAGAGCGGAGGACGGTCGTAATAGAACCTGCCACTCAGCTCGGCAGCAAGGTGCTGGGCATCAGCAGCTGAACCACCATTACCGCAAAACAGTACTTTCCCGTCGCCACGAAGACAATCAGTGATAACACATGCTGCCTTTTCAATATTTTCAATTAAATCTTTATTCTCAAGGATATCCTTCTTCACTTCCAGCGACTCACTGATCGCCTGCGTTATTTTGTCCATCAGATCTTGTTTTTTGCAAAGATAGAAAAGATTAAAACACCCCGGAAGGAACTTTTATTGTGCTACGGAAAAGGAAATTGAAAGGCCTGATTCATAAAACATGATATGATACATACCATTTGAGATTGAGGAGACTCTAAATGAAAAATCTCCGGAATACGACCCGTCCTGAATAACCCTGCCGTAGCTGTCAAAAATGGCATATCTTCCTGAGCCGGTAACCCCCTGAATATTCACCATCTCCGACGAAGGATTCGGGAATAAAACCGGAGGTTCAGGTTGTGTCAAAGTCTCTGCAAACAGAGCATTCCGGTCAAAATGATAGATTACGGAATTTGTAATGTGATTAGCTCCAAGTTTGTAATTTGAAACGGAAAGCGCAGGCTCTCCATTATCCACGAAGAACTCCCAGTCCACAGCACCATGAGTTGGTACCAGATCTATTAACTCAAAACTTTCATTTTGCCAGCGGAAAAGCGGGGAATCGAGGTCATAGCTCGCATTATCATCACGATAACTGGCACAGGCAAGAAAGTGTTGGTTATCGAAAGTAAAATACTCCCAATCAAATGCACCGGTGGTTTCCACAGACTGAAAAAACTGGAAGTCATCGCCATTGAATGTATAAATCACACTTTCTGTGGTATATGAAAAAATTGACCTTCCGTTTGCAATGGACAGAAAGAATTGATCACCAATGGAGAAAGTTTCTATTCCCGTAGCGCCAAGAGATGGGATGGATTGCAAAAGAGAGAAAGTATTTCCATTAAAAACATATATCTGGCTTGCAGGATAAAATGTATTGGCAACTGCAAAACAGGGCACATCATTTAACATGAATCCTTCCCAGTCAGATGCTCCGTAAGTTGGAATTTCCTGAAAAAGAACTAAAGAATCTCCATTCCACCGGTAAATATCTGAAGCTATAAAATAGCTGTTTTCCCCATCACGCTGATTAGCCACAGCAAGAAATTTCTCCTCTCCGGCATCCAGAAACTCAAGATCATATGCTCCCTCAGTGGGGATATGCTGAAAATACTCCCATGATCCATCTTCAAAACGGTAAATGGTAGAATTAACAGTATATACTCCCTGATCATCAATAAAATTTGCTACACCCAGGAAATATTCTCCATCAACTGAAAAAAACTCCCAGTCGGATGCGCCTGAAGTAGGTATTAACTGCAAAGTATCATATCCCGCATCCACATCAAAAATTACTGACTCTATTTCAACACTGTTGTTATCCTGAAATGAGGCTACTGCAAGATACTGATGCCCGTCTATAGAAAAGGCTTTCCAGTCATTTGCGCCATGAGTTATAATTTCGCGATCAGGGAAAAGGTAAGTTTGTGCATTCATATGGAATGCAGAAGCGATAAAAAGAGACAGAAAGAGTAAAAACCTTTTTAGTGCTTGATTTTCCATGTCTGTACGCCCTGAGTGGTAAAGTCATACCGTTTCGACTGTCCTCCAAAGCGACCCAATTCTTTAATTACGTTATCGCGTAAATTTCCGGGGCAATAGAATACCATAAAACCACCACCTCCGGCACCGGAGATTTTACCGCCCGTAGCTCCGGCATCCATGGCAGTCTGATAAATCTCATCAAAAAACGGATTGGTAATGCCTTCAGCCATCTTTTTCTTATGCTGCCAACCCATATCGAGGATTTCACCAATATCATTCACTTTGCCACGAAGCAGGGCCTCCTTCATCATAACAGCCTGCTTTTTCAGGTGATGCATCGCTTCAATGGTTTGTTGATTTTTTTCAGTAACGTTTTTCGATTGGGAGGCGATAATCTTCGAGCTAAGGCGGCTCGTTTCAGTGTAGTACAATACCAGATTATGCGCCAGCTCCATGAGATAATATTGCTTTATGCGCAGCGGGTTTACAATGACCTTATCATCGGCATAGAATTCCATAAAATTCACACCTCCGAAAGTTGCGGCATACTGATCCTGTTTTCCGCCGGCCATGGCCAAATCAACGCGTTCAATATCGTAAGCCAGTTTGGCCATATCGTACTCACCCAGAGGCAGTTTCAACCATTCTGCAAAAGCACCCAGAATCGCTACTACCAAAGTAGAAGAAGTGCCAAGGCCACTGCCCGGAGGAGCGTCAACCCAGGTAATCAGCTCAAAAGAGAGCGGTTCACCGGAGAAATCCTTTACTACCCGGTTATAGATTCCGCGGTGCAGATCCAGTTCCCCGTTTACGGGAAGTGCATCTGTGGCATCCATGGTATAAACCTCATCCTTATCAATAGAGCGCAGCACAATCTTTCCATCGTTACGGGGAATTATTGTCGCATAAGCATACATACTGATTGTGGTGTTGAGGATTGTACCTCCATAAATATCAGAGTAGGGAGAGACGTCTGTTCCGCCACCGGCAAGGCCGATACGCAGAGGAGCTTTACTTCTTATGATCATCTGTATTCAGCGATTCTGTTTATTCCGCTAATATACCACTAGTTTCTCAAATAGCAATTCCTCGTTGTCGGAAAGAAAACGGATGAAATACACACCGGTATTCAGGTCTGAAACATCTATCGTAAATTCATTTGTATTTCTAATTCGCTGATGCCTGATAGTTTCACCTGTAAGTGAAGTAAGCTGAATATCACCTGAGAAATTAAGCGGGAAAAGCACCTTTACATATTCATCTGCCGGGTTAGGAAATAATTGATAATTTCTACCGTCATCAAAGATTCCAAGGGTAGAAATATCAATGTTTCTGCATATTGTATCAGTATCACCGCATTCGTTTATGCAGTATAAACATACATTGTATTCACCAACTTCCAGAAAATCGTGTATTGGAAACTCTTCGTTTGAGTACCAGCCATCACCAAAATCCCATAAATTTACGGAAGCGATTCCAACACCGGGATAAAAGGCCATTCTGTTTGGTTTTTCATCATTAATAAACTGCTCGAACCAGGGTACGTTTTCACATATGCAAATTTGCTTTGTTTTAGTGAAAACTCCACAGTCTTCAGTTATATACTCCAGAGTAATATTATAGTTGCCTCCCTCAAGATAGGTATGAACCAGTGAATCGCCGGAAATTATGGCACCATCATCAAAATTCCATCTGCATAACCCCGCTACCTCATCATTATGATATTTTACAGTAACTTGCTTCCCGTCGACCGAATAATGAAAATCAGGATCAATCACGGGACAGTTAGTAAATTCCAATTCGAGTTTTGGCCAGCGCTCAGGATATGCATGATCACTGGAAGACATGACAATACACGCATAGACCTCTTCTGTAATCAGCTTAGACAAAAAACCATGATTCTCTTCGGGATGAAGAATCCAGTAAGAAACTATTTCAGTAACATCTATATCCAATATATCATCATCGTTATTCTGCGTCGCAGGAACATTCGCAAATATATCTGTTCGGTAATGAGGACGCGTACTCCATGTCACGATATCTTCATCCCACGGCTCGGTTACCATATATAATCCGGATTCATTTTCACCACTGCTAAGCATAGTATTAGTGCTTTCCCAATTGCAGTACAAACTGAGCATTGCACTTTTAAGGTTATTGTCAGGAAGCTTAGACAAATCAAACTCCAATAGAAATCTGGATATGAAGAATTCACCATCATCAGTCCAGGCAAAGGCGTTTAATTCAATTTCATCTCCATAATTTCTGGTATCAAAATAATCATTAATTATACAGTCTTTCCCTTTATCCGGTCCGGGACGTAGCGTTATAAAAGTATTTTGTGAAAATATGCCTGTACAAGAAACGAAAAGAAGCAAAATAGTAAGGTAAGTTTTCATGATCAATTTTGTTTCAGGATAACTATCCAAAGATACAAAATTCAATAATCTAACAACACTCAGCGACAATTTTTTTAATAAAATTATCCCATGAATACTTTCTCTTTTCCTCTTTTATATGAGCTATAAAAAGCTCCTTATCGGGATGATCAAAATACTTTAGCAAAGCATCTGCAACTGCAACAGCACAGACATCGGTTACATATCCCACCTTACCGTCAGGAACCATTTCCGGTAAGGCACCTACATTTGTAACAATCATGGGCTTATTGAAATGATATGCAATTTGAGTAACTCCGCTTTGTGTGGCATCTTTATATGGCTGGGCAACAATCTCCGAGGCCGAGAAATAATATTTCACCCTGCTGTCGGGAACGAAATCTTTTACAAATACAATTCTTTCACTAAGATTATTTGCTTTTACAATGCGATAATATTTCTCCTCATCATCATAAAACTCACCAACCACAAGTAGCTTTATATTTTTCTCCACCAGTCTTTGGTCAGAAAAAGCTTCAAGCAAAATATCCAGACCTTTATAGGCTCTGATGAAGCCAAAAAAAAGTATGTAATCTGTATCAGTATTCAGCCCGAGCTCGAGTTTGGCATCATTCTTTTCAAGAGCCTCACCAAAATTATCATATAATGGATGCGGATTATACAATATGGGCTTTTTTGATGTAAATGTCTGCAATTGCTCTTTTACTGCTTCAGACATTGTGATAAACCCATGCATGGAACTCACAAAATATTTTGTCAGCAGGGAATCGCCGGGTCTTTTTTCATGAGGAATCACATTATCTGCAATTGCCAGAATTCTGGTAAATCTGTTCTTTCTCACTATTCGGGCGATTGTTCCGATACATGGGGCAAAAAACGGCATCCAGTATCTGAAAATAATAATATCAGGCCTTTCCCTGCGGATTTGCCGGCCAACCTTAATCCAGTTAAAAGGGTTTACTGAATTTATGATAGTTCGAATTAAAACTCTTTCCGGAGCCGGTTCATCAGTATACTGACTCTTCCCCGGGAAAAAAATACCGGGGTACTGCAGTTTGTAATTATAAATTTCTGCATCGTACCCCTGATTTAAAAATTCTTCGGCAAAACGCTGGTTAAAAGTTGCCAGCCCACCCCGTAACGGATGAGCAGGGCCAATAATAAAAACCCTTCTTTTACTCTTCATCCCAACCTTTTCGCTCCAATATAAGATACTTGTTCCTGTCGGCGGCACTGCGCGTTATCATCTCACCTAAAAATCCCGCAATGAAAAGCTGCGTCCCGATAACCATACATAACAAACCAAAATAAAACAACGGCCTGTCGGTCATGCCATATTGATTTAATACAAACTTAGCTATTGCGAGCCATAAAAAAATCAGAAAACCAATGATAAACAGCAATGAACCTCCAAAGCCAAAGACATGCATCGGTCGTTTGCCGAAACGATGCATAAAGGTCAGCGATATCAGGTCAAGAATTCCCTTTATACCTCTTGAAAAACTCTCATACTTGGGCTCCCCGAATTCACGCTTACGGTGTTGCACCACCTTCTCCCCTATTTTCCTGAAGCCTGCTTTTTTTGCAATCAGGGGAATGTATCGGTGCATCTCTCCATACACTTCAATGCTTTTTACTACCTGCAGGCGGTATGCTTTCAGGCCGCAGTTGAAGTCATGAAGCTTTATACCCGATACCATGCGGGTAATACCATTGTAAAACTTCGAAGGAAAGCGCTTGTGAAATGAGTCATAGCGTTTCTTTTTCCATCCGCTCACCAAATCAAACTGTTCTTCCGTAATCATACGGTACAGTTCAGGAATCTCCTCCGGACTGTCCTGAAGATCAGCATCCATGGTTATTACCACATCTCCTCCTGCAGCCTTAAAGCCTTCATTCAGCGCTGCTGCTTTCCCGTAATTCCGCTGAAAACGTATGCCACGTACAAAAGCATACTTCCTGCGCAGGTCACATACTATTTCCCAGCTCTTATCACTACTTCCGTCGTCGACCAGCACCACCTCATAATGATATGAGTGGACCGACAAAACTTCATCAATCCACTCTATAAGGCGTGGTAATGACTCCTCTTCATTGTACAAAGGGACAACAACACTTAATTGTATAGATTCAGACATAAACTATTCAGGTATCAGGGTAGTATCTTTTTTAATGAAAAGAGATACAATGGCAGAGATAACTACTGAAGAAATTGCAATATTTAGTAAAATACGCCAAAGGGACATAGCATTTTCTACACCGTCCATCATTCGTTCCTCCATTCTTTCGAATTGCACTTCAGGAATCCTACCTTCATATGATTCCAGTGCATCCTGAGCGTAACGCATCATAAGATCAGGCTCATAATAAGTATAAAAAGCAAAACTAAACAGTGATGCTACTGCTCCGGAAAATACTAAGATGAGTGCACCCAGAACAAAAAGTTGCCCGAATGTTATTCGACCCTCCATATTTACCTGTCGGTATTTTATCATTGCCACACGCAAGATAATTACATTAACAAGAAGGTTTACGAGAAGGTTAATAATGGATTTCCCGGGAGTAAAAGGATTGAAATCCAAAAGATAAAAAATCAACAAAACAACAATTTGAATTGCAGCAATCATAAGGCCGTAGCGAAGCATATAACTTCCGAGGCCGGGCTTTGTAGTTGGGGTATTCATGAGACAGTGTATTAGTTCAACGTTCTACAAATTTAATAAATCCCTTTAAAGTGGAGAAAAAGAATGCATTTTCTTGGTGATTAATAATTTTTTGTATTTTTGCCGTCCGGGTAAGTCTTATACGACCAGCTCCCGCTGAACTCCCCCAGGTCCGGAAGGAAGCAAGGGTAGGCGGTCGTAGCGGTGCGATGTAAGTAGCTTACCCGTTTTTTGTATTTAAAATATTGTGTATGCTGATCAGAATTTTCCCTGAAAACCCGAATCCTAAACATATCCGTCAGGTGGTGGACTGCCTGCGCGACGGAGGTGTGATTATATACCCTACCGACACCATATATGGCATCGGTTGCGACATTTCTAACCCCAGAGCCGTTGAAAGAGTAAAACAAATCAAAGGCATTAAAGGCGATAAGGTAAATCTCTCTTTTATTTGCCACGATTTAAGTCAGCTCTCTGATTATGCCAAGCCGATATCAAATCCCGTGTATAAAATGATGCGGGCTGTTTTACCGGGTCCTTATACATTCATCCTGGAAGCCAACAACAATGTGCCAAAGATTTTCAAAAACAAAAAGAAAACCGTAGGTATCAGGGTGCCTGACTGCGCTATCACAAGAGCCATTGTTGAAGAACTGGGAAATCCTATTATGTCCACATCTGTTCATGATGATGATGAGGTCATTGAATACACTACTGACCCGGAACTTATTCATGAGAAATATAATCAGCTTGTGGACCTGGTTATTGATGCCGGATATGGGGACAATCAACCCTCTACAATTCTGGATTGCACCAGCGGTGAAGTCGAGGTTATTCGTGAAGGAAAGGGCAAAATTTAACTTTTTGCAAAGAAATTTCATTTATAGAAAACTGATTTTCAATAAAATAAAAATTCAAGCTTAAGATATTAAGGATTTGGACTTGGAGATTTAAATTTTACCTGTATCTTTGCAGTCCCAAACGGGAGATTGAGTAGCTCAGTTGGTAGAGCATATGCCTTTTAAGCATAGGGTCCCGGGTTCGAGCCCCGGCTCAATCACTGAAAAAAGCACCTTAATGAGGTGCTTTTTTCATTTATAATGCTTCACTTACAATAAACTCCACACTCGTAGAATAACTTCCTTTTTTAAGGTCCTGATCGAAGATAGACTGGCTGTTCATATTTCCATCGCCCGTGCCAAGTTGCCAGTATAGAATAAAACTATTGGCAGTTTCATCTCCGGCATTGGATTTATTTCCCTGCTGCTCGATAAGCGTAACTTCACTTGATTCAAGTGCTTTAGCCTGATTCTTAGCCCTGTTCTTCACCTTATTATATCCAGTCCATTTAACAGTTACGCCAAGATTATCCAGAGGCATTGTCGTAACCCCGTCATCATGCAGAAACGGCTCCGCAGCCATGAAAGATAACTCCCAGTTTGTGGTTGCGGCGATACTACCCTCGGAGTAATAGTCTCCGTTATGCGATCCCACACCATTATGGTAATCCTCAAAAGTATTAAACTCAAACTCTACGGCTGAATTATCAATATTCAGAAGCAACGTAGTATTAAAGTTTGCAAATATTGTTTTCACCTGAGTATTCATCACCTGAGCATGTGCTGAAAAAGAAAACATGAGGATTAAATAAGCAAAAAAAGCCTTTCTGAGCGTACGTTCGGTATTTTCTGACATAATCATCGCTTTTAGGTTTTAAAGCCGAAAAAGGCCTCAAAACAATGTTTTTCGAATATTCTTTTCACAGGGGTAGTGTGGCCCCATAGTGTACCATAAAGATATAAAAAAAAGCGGGGTCGTTTCCGGCCCCGCTTTTTACTTATTCAGAAAAGCTGCTAACGAACAACAATACGTTCTACCTTCAGGAAGTTGTCGCCCTGCAGACGCAGGAAGTAAACCCCTGTGGGGTATTGTGTAAGATTAAAGTTATGTTCGTAATTGCTAACATTTTCGAGAGTTTCAGTATGAATCAGACGTCCGTCGTAATTCATAACAGAGAGTTCCACACCTTCGTTAAGACCTTCGATAGTCACAGTAAACACTCCGGTAGTCGGGTTCGGGAAGATATTGATATGAATATCATTGCCTTCGTCGATTCCAACACACTCGTCGTGGAGTACTTCGATACCATCAGACCAGTCGCTTTCACCACAGTCGTTAAACGCTTTCACACGGATCACACATGTTCCGATAAAGTCAGCATTCCAGGTTACGGTAGCTTCAGCACCGGCGCCTTCAATAGTTCCGGCCTCTTCAGGAGAAATCTCCCAGGTATATCCGTTGGCACCTGTTACGGCATCAACTTCATAGATTGAACTAACGGTGTAAACACAAGTATGTTCGTCACCCATTGGCATATCAGGCTGTTCCGGAGCTTTGTCAATACTAACAACAATTGCATCATCAACTGTACCGCCACATGCAGCATATGCTTCAGCAGTGATAGTAAGTTCAACAGAACCATACATGATGTCGAAATCACCGGGTGTATAAACAGGATTTACGGCAGTAGCATCATCGAAAGTACCGTCACCGGCAGTAGTCCACAATACTGATACAAAATTGTCAGCTGTAGCTTCTGTCAGTTCAAGGCTTTCACCTTCACATACCTTGGTATCTTCACCTGCAAATACATCAGGACGCATTGCGATGGTAACGATTACGTCGTCGCTGACATTACCACAAACAGATTCACCATAAGCAGTAATTGTAAGCACAACTTCGCCACCTGCAATATCATTTGTACCAGGAGTATAAGCTGTTTCAAGGAGTGAAGGATCACCGAATGTACCATCACCTGATGTTGTCCATTCAACGTTAAGATAATTCTCAGCAATAGCATACAGATCAGCTACATCATTTTCACAGAGATCCTGATTAGGACCACCATTAATAGTAGGTGCATTCTGAACTGTCAGCTCCATGGAATCCATAACCTCGTCATTACAAGGATCGCCGTTAGTACCTGTCATAGTAAGTGTAACAACACCCATTGCAAGGTCAACACCACTTGGAGTATAAGTAGGATTCACAAGCGTAGGATCATCAAATGTTCCTGTACCGTCTGTAGTCCACATTATAGAAGCATTGGCAGCAGTTGCATCAGCAATAGTGTAGGCAAGGCCTTCACAAGTAAATGCATCTTCACCGGCAAATACTTCAGGTAATGGAATGATAGTCAGTTCAACCATGTCGGTAAGCTCAACATAACATGGTGCATAACCGGTAATAGTGAGTGTCAGAGTGGCACCACCATTGGCGATATCATTAGCACCGGGAGTATATTCAGCAGTAAGACTGGCTGGGTTATCGAATTCACCGTCACCATCTGTACTCCAGAGGGCAGTCATATAGTTTGTTGCAGTTGCGCTCAATACGTGAGTAGAAGTACCACAGATTGTTGCGTCAGGTCCGGCGTTAACAGTCGGATTCGGAACAATAGTTACTTCAACATCATCGTAAGCCCACTGAGTACAAGGACCAATTGGTTCAGCACCCATAGTGAGGATTACAGATCCTGCAGCGATATCAGCAGCACCGGGAGTATAAACAGCAGCAATAGAAGTAGGATCGTCAAATGAACCGTCACCGGCTGTACTCCACATAATAGAGTTGGCAGCTGTTGTGAAGCCCATTGTCTGGTAAGTATCACCTTCGCAAATTGTTCCATCCTCACCTGCATTAGCAGTTACTGATGGAGCGAAGTCAATAGTTACCATATCCATGTCACTGTCAGTACAAGGCTCAACAGCATAAGCAGTGAGTGTAAGTACAACAGATCCTGCGTCAACATCATCAGCACCAGGCATATAAACTGCATCCAGGAGAGTAGCGTCTACAAAAGTACCGTCACCTGAAGTAGTCCACATTACAGAACCGGCATTTTCAGCGTATCCGTCAAGCTGTACATCGTCAGCCTCACATACATACTGATCGTCACCTGCATCAGCAGTTGGCAATGGAATAATTGTAATCATCACCATATTGGAAGTGAAAGTACCACAATCATCAGTTACCACTAACTGATAGTGAGCTTCACCGGTAAGTGCTTCAGGCTGATATGTTGCATCAGTTGCGCCTTCGATATCCATAAAGCCTTCTTCACCTTCAATCTGCCACTGGTAAGTGTAGTTTCCTGCACCACCTGTAACAACAGATGTTAATGGTTCCGGAGCTGTGAAGTAGCAAATCAGCTGGTCAGCAGCAATTGTAACTACAACATCTTCGTACATAGTAATGCTAACTACATTAGTAGTAACAGTACCACAGAAGTCAGTAACAACACACTGATAATCAGTTTCAGCGTAAATTGTTTCCGGCTGATATGTAGCGTCAGAAGCATTTTCAATATTGATAAATCCGTCTTCGCCTTCAATCTGCCACTGGTAAGTATAGTTACCGAGGCCTCCTGTTGCAGTAGCAACGATAGGCTCAGGAGTTGTACCGTAGCAAATCACCTGATCAGCAGCTGCAGTAGCCAGGAACTCTTCATACATTGTGATATTCACAACGTTGGTAGTAACTGTACCACAGTCGTCGGTAACAACACACTGGTAATTTGTAGCAGCGTAAATTGTTTCCGGCTGATATGTAGCGTCAGAAGCATTTTCAATATTGATAAATCCATCTTCACCTTCAACCTGCCACTGATAAGTATAGTTACCTGCGCCACCTGTTGCAGTTGCAACGATTGGTTCAGGAGCAGTACCGTAACAGATAGTCTGATCGGCTGCAGCAGTTGCAGCGAGGTCTTCATATACTGTAATAGTTACTTCATTTGTAGTAATTACACCACAGTAATCTGTAACTACAAGGTAGTAAGTTGTTGTAGCCATCAGGGCTTCAGGCTGATATGTAGCAGCTGTAGCGCCTTCGATAGCTGTTTCGCCTTCGTACCACTGATATGTGTACTCGCCCATACCACCGCTGACTGTAGAAGTCAGTGCTTCAGGTACAGTGTTGTAACATATTGTCTGGTCGGCTGCGATACTTGCAACAAACTCATCATATACTGTAATAGTTACTTCATTTGTAGTAATTACACCACAGTAATCTGTAACTACAAGGTAGTAAGTTGTTGTAGCCATCAGGGCTT
>PKSY01000211.1 GCA_002869405.1 Marinilabiliales bacterium | reverse complement strand
TGTTGCCAAGGATATTACAAAGCAAAGATCCTTTTCCGAAAAGCTGGAAGAATCCGAAAAAAGATATCGTAATCTTGTGGATACTGTCAATAGCGGTGTTGCCATTTACAAGGTAGTTAATGAAGGGCAATCAGGTAGTGATTATATTATTCAGGACTTTAACCAGTTTGCATTATCTCATGAGAAAATGAGTCGGGAGGAGGTAGTTGGTAAAAGCCTTAAAGAAATCCGGCCTAATATTGACGAGTTTGGCTTGATAGATATATTCCGCGAGGTTTGGAAAACCGGTGAATCAAAATTCTTCCCTGCCAGAGTCTATGTGGATGAAAAGTATTCTAATTACTATGAGAACAGAGTTTTCAGACTACCCAATAAAGAGATTGTTGCTATTTACGATGATGTTACTGAACGTGAATCTGCAAGATTAAAGCTGGCTGAAAGTGAGGCTAAACTGAAAAGAATTATTGAAAACAGTACAAATTTGTTTTTTGCGCATTCCGTGGATCACAAAATGACATTTATCAGCCCTCAGGTTAAAGAATACCTGGGATATGACCCTGACGAGGTTATGGATGACTGGACCAAATTTATTTCCAGGAACCCCATAAATGAAAAAGCTTTAGAGTTTACAAAAATTGCTATTGAAACCGGGAAACGCCAACCTACCTATGAACTGGAAATGTTACGTAAGGATGGCAAGCCAATAATTGTAGAGGTTAGAGAAGCTCCTATTGTAGAAAATGGCAAGGTTGTCTCTATAGTGGGCTCACTGGCTGATATTACTGATCGAAAAGAAGCTGAAAAGAAAATTATAGCACAGAACGAAGAGTATGAGGTATTAAATGAGGAACTACAACAAACCAATGCACAACTATCTGCAACTATTGCACGGGAAGAGGAAATTAATGATCGTTATCATAAAGCCATGGTTGCTTCCTCTGACGGAATCTTCGACTGGAATCTGATTACCAATGAAATCTATTATTCTCCCCGCTGGAAATCTTTATTGGGATACAGTGAAGATGAGCTTCCTGATGATTTTTCTGTTTGGGAAACCCTTACCGAACAAGAAGATGTGAACCGTTCCTGGAAAATGCTCAATGAACTTATTGATGGAAAAATCGATAAGTTCGACATTGAGTTCAAGCAGAGACATAAGGATGGGCATTGGGTGGATATTCATTCAAGGGCGGATGTGTTTCGGAATGAAAAAGGGGAGGCTGTTCGTGTTGTTGGAACACATACCGATATTACGGAGCGTAAAAAAGCTGATGCCCTGCTGCGAAAAAGTGAACAGAACCTTCAATTGAGTGATTCAAGATATCGAAAGGCAGAGGAAATCGGAAAAGTTGGTAATTGGGAATTCAATGTTGTAACTGAACAATTCTGGGCCTCTGATGAATCAAAACGAATATATGGTTTTGATGTTAATTCCAAATCATTTTCAACTGAAGAAGTTGAAAGCTGTATACCGGAAAGAGAAAGAGTTCATCAGGCACTTATTGATTTAATTGAAAAGGATAAACCTTACAACCTTGAATTTGATATAATTACAAATGACAAGGGTGTTAGAAAAACCATCACATCTGTAGCTGAATTGATTAAAGATGAAAATGGAGTCCCTCAAAAAATAATTGGTGTTATTCAGGACGTAACTGAGCGTGTTCAATTGATAAATGAGTTAAAAAAGGCAAAGGAAAAAGCAGAAGAGAGCGACAGGTTAAAATCTGCCTTTTTGGCAAACATGAGTCACGAAATCCGGACTCCAATGAATGGTATTCTTGGGTTTGCAGATCTGCTAAAAAGACCGGATCTTAACTCAGATAGCCAGCAAAAGTACATCAGCATTATTGAAGATAGTGGTGCCCGAATGCTTGGTATTATCAATGATATAATTGATATATCTAAAATTGAGGCCGGTCTTATGGAACTGAATCTTCAGAAGACCAATGTGAATGAACAGATTGAATATATTTATACTTTCTTCAAACCGGAAATGGAGTCAAAGGGTCTGGGATTTAAATTCATAACGCCCCTGACTGCAAAGGAAGCAACAATTATTTCCGATAGTGAAAAGCTCTATGCTATCCTAACCAATCTGATTAAGAATGCTATTAAGTATACCGAAAATGGATTTATCGAGCTTGGTTATGAATTGGTAAATTCTGGTGAGCCTGATTCAGAAACTGAGGCTAAGGAATCTGACTTTTTGCAGTTTTATGTTAAAGATTCAGGAATTGGAATTCCTTATGAACGTCAGGAGGCAGTATTTGAGCGATTTATTCAGGCAGATATTGAAGATAAAATGGCGCATCAGGGTGCCGGACTTGGACTGGCAATTACAAAAAATTATGTGGAGAAACTGGGTGGAAAAATCTGGGTGGAAAGTGAAAAGAATGTCGGATCTGTCTTTTATTTTACCATTCCCTACAACGTAAGGCCTTTATCCGAAGTAAATTCCGGTGAAAGAGAAGTTCCCTCGGAAAACAATGTCGTCCCAGCCCTGAAAATTCTCATTGCTGAGGATGACGAGGTATCCGAAATGCTATTGACTGAAATATTGTCGCAGTTTAGCAACGAAATACTGCGAGCAGGAACAGGAAGAGAAGCCGTTAAAATCTGTCATGACAATGATGATATCGATTTGATACTAATGGATCTTCGTATGCCCGATATGGGAGGATTTGATGCAGTTCAAGAGATCAGGGCCTTTAACAAAGATGTTGTGATAATTGCACAAACAGCTTACGGTTTGGAAGGAGACCGCGAAAAATCTCTGCATGCCGGGTGCACTGATTATATTGCAAAGCCAATTAATAAGTTGGAATTGTATAATATGATCTATAAGTATTTCGGGAAAAAATAGCATCCTAAATTATTTAATTCCCTGGTATCCACAACATAATTCTTCCTTTATGCTGTGGAATAATATCTATATTATTTCATGATATATTTTTTTCTGTGTTTTAAACAACATTTGTTGTAAACAAATATTGTATTTGTGTGTTATTAAAAAAGAAACAGCAACAATGGAAGAATTGAACAA
The DNA here is from genome assembly GCA_002869405.1 of Marinilabiliales bacterium. Taxonomy (GTDB): domain Bacteria; phylum Bacteroidota; class Bacteroidia; order Bacteroidales; family BM520; genus BM520. The sequence continues at coordinate 4,062 of PKSY01000211.1, read as the reverse complement.
CATACATGTAAGTGCCTATTTCAATCTGGTTAAAACAGCGGCATGGATTGAAGAAGAGATAAAGGCTGCGCTAAAACCATCGGGTCTTACCCATGCTCAGCTCAATGTGCTGTACATACTTAATGATATGGATCCTGATCCGGTATCACCAAGTATACTTAAGGAACAGATTATTGTAAGCCAACCGGATATCACACGTTTAATTGACCGTCTCGTAAATAAAGGTCTTGTGAATCGCGAGATATGTCCGGAAAACAGACGTAAAATTGATATTACGTTAACAGAACGAGGCAGGGAAGTATTTCAGAATGCGCATGAGGCGGCCCGACGATTTGTGACAAGAAATATTCAAAATAAATTTTCTTCCGATGAAGCATCTGAATTAAGACGGATGATGCACCTGATCCGGGAATAGAAATCTAATTTAAATCTAATATATAGGTAATTTAATTATTGATAATTTGAAATCTAAAGTGATGAAAAAAATAAGAGGAATTTTTATAGCAGCCCTCCTTGTATCTACAACTGCGATATTCGCACAGGAGGTGAAAGTAAACGTAGAAAAGTCTAAAATTGAGTGGCTTGGAAAGAAAGTCGGAGGTCAGCATGACGGCTCCATAGAACTTAAGAACGGATCATTTATGCTTAAGGGTGATCAAATCGTTTCAGGAAGTTTTGTTGTCGACATGACATCGATTATAAATTACGATTTAACAAATGAAACGATGAACCAGAAGCTTGTTGATCACCTGAAGTCAGATGATTTCTTTGGTGTGGAGAAGTATCCGACAGCGACATTTGTAGTTACTGAAAGTACTCCTTTTAAAGATGGTAAGGCAATGTTAACAGGCGACATTACCATAAAAGAGAATACTGAGCGTATCACTTTTGAAGTAATGCGCGATGGTGATAAATTTATGACAACACTTAAGCTCGACCGTTCAAAGTTTGATGTTCGTTACGGCAGTAAAACATTTTTTGCCAATATTGGTGACAGAGCGATTGACGATATCTTCAAACTTGATATCAACTTCGTGGTGGAATAATAACCTTTGGTTTTTAAGATTTTGGTTTACAGGTAGATACGCACTGTCGTGCGTATCTACATTTTTTTATACGTGCGTATCTACCTTTTTATACGTGTATATCTTTCTTTTATGCCTGGCTTATTTTATCAGGCATCAAACTCCATCCGTTTAACCTGAATATTACCAATGGCCTCCAGCGCTGCAATAAGATTATCCCGCTCTGTCTGATTGCCGGTAAGTTCAATAAGGATTAATCCGCAGGAGCTGCAAAACTCCTCTGATACTTCATGAAGACCAATACGTGTTTTAATACTGCATCCATAATTTGTGAGTATCTTTTGAACATCCAGCGCTTCCTGCTTGCGGTCGCCCACATAAATTCCAATTACCTGTAGTTTGCTCATAGTATAGATTTTAATTTCCATAAAGATAAAAAAATACGGAATACCAGAAATGGCATCCGTATTTTAAACTAAAACTACTCAATCAACTATCTGTCTCTCATGTACAGCTTTGGTGTTCTGTCTTCAAAATATATACCCCAGTGCTTTTCTGCACCATCAGGGTTTCCTGTTTCGCCTTTCCAGGGTTCATCAAAGGCTTCAAACAGGAAAGTGGTAACATTATTCTCTGTTGCCCAATTCATTAACTCTGTATTGTAGCGTTTCTGCTTTTCTTCACTGGCTCTTTCGCCAAATTCAACAGCGGTAGTGGCCCATCCGGCTTCTGAAATCACAATTTTTGCATCAGGAATAGCCTTTCTGACTTTTTCCACATTTTCAATGGTGTAAGATAGCCCTTCATCAATATCTCTTCCTTCCCATATTGGGTAGGTGTGAATTGAGATAAAATCGAGATGAGTGGCAAGATTCGCCCCATGGTTTGCCCACCAATCGTAGTTATCTGCTACGGTAACAGGCTGTGCGATATTGCTTTTCACATAATTACAATACCCGATAATGGTATCTACATCCACCATATGGTCATTCCACTCAACAAGTGCTTCATTTCCAACGTTAACAGCAACGATGATGTCTTTATATTCATTCGCCAGCATTATCCCGCGATCCAACTCTTCTTTATTGGCGATTGTATTTTTATCGAGTATCTCCTGAGGAATAGGCTCCGTTAGCCAGGCGCAGGTCTCATGGGCACTAAGCTCCGCTTTTAGCCATATGCCAAGCATTACTTTAATATCCATTTTTTCCTCCCGGATTATCTGCAAAACTGTTTGTGAATTTTCACCACAGTCATAAACGCGGATAAGGTTTATTCCCATATCATTGGCAATAATATTCAGGTCTTCAAGTACTTGTTCGTCGGTTGGGTTTTTTGCGCCTTCACCACGATCCGGGTGCTGTCCTTTTCTGAAACCTGAATAGCAAATAGCATCATGAAAACCGGCAAGCAGATCATTTTCAGATTGCATTGCTTCAATTTCCTTTTCTGGAACTTTTGAAGTATTGCTCTCTTTTTGTGGGTTATTACATGCCCACATTATCATCATTATTATTGCGATAAAAGCTCCTTTGCTTAGGGTTTGAATTACGCTTCGATTCATAGTTTTTTGTTTGAGGGTTTAAAAATATGGTTTCATGACTCTCTTTGGAGCTCTGTTTTCATAGAATACTCCCCAGTGTTTTTCCGGTTCATTGGCGTCGAGAGAGCCTTTCCAGGGTTCGTCAAATGCTTCAAAGAAAAAGGTGATTATGTTCTCCTTTTCACACCATTTATGCAGTTCGTGGTAATATCTTTCCTGAAAATCCTCGCTGACATTACTCGGGTCAATACCTTTGCCGTTGGCATTTGTGGCCCATCCTGCCTCTGTAATCATTACCGGTTTTCCGGGATATTTATTTGCTACGCCGTAATAATTCTGTTTTGTGTATTCCAGTGCTTCGTTGATATGTTTATATTCCCATACCGGGTAGGTGTGAATTGAAATAAAATCCAACTCATGGGCCAGTGCTTCAAGCTTATGGTGCCAAGGCACATAGTTTTCACAAAATGTGACAGGTTGTGGTGCGCCTTCTTTAATGAGTTTCACATAATCGGTAACTTTTTCGGGCGACACATAGTGGTCTGTCCAATCAACGGTGGCTTCATTACCTGCTGATAATGAAAAGATTATATCGCTGTATGTGTTTGCCAGCTGAATGAGTTTCTCAACTTTTAAAAGGTTTTGCTGCCTGTTGGTTCTAAGCTCCTTTTCAGAATAGACCTTTCCCCACGGACAGCCGAAATTATTCATCTCTGCTTCTATATACACGCCCTGCATCACTTTCAGATGGAGGTTGAGGTCTTTTATCAAATGAAGCACCATTTCTGCATGAGGATTAGTGTCATACAAACGTATATAATCCCAATGCTTATCCAGAATCATTAAATCTTCAACAACCTGTTTTTTAGTCGGATGTATGTTAAGACCGGGGCTTTGACCTTTTCTGTAACCGGAATAACAAATTGCTCTTCCCCAGGGTAGATTTATTAAATCTTTTCTATCCATCAGAAGCTATTTGTTGTATTTTAGTTTTCCATCTTTATCCCACAGACCCCAGAAAGCGCCAACATCACCCTCAGCTTCAATCTTCCACTCCTCATCAAAACTGGAGAAATACATCATTTCAATTTCATCCTGCAGGCTCCATTTCTGGGCATTGATAAAATATCGCAATGCATTTTCTTCAGAAGGTTCGGCTGCCTCAAATGCAGTTCCTATATTCGGCCATCCCGTTTCACTGATTACAATTCGTTTTCCATTTGCAACATTTTTCACACTATTGTACATGTTCTGCATATAAACCAGTGAATAGTCGATGTGACACCCTTCCCAGTATGGGTAGCAGTTTATGAATAGTACATCACAGGCATCAGTAAGCGCTTTTCTTTCAGCGAATTCATAGTAGGCATCAACATATCCAACCTGCGCCTCCGGAATTGCTTTTTTCACTCGTGCGATGTATTTCAGAAGTTCTTCTTCCGAAAGTTCATCACGATAAAGGACCTCATTTCCAACAGCTACCAGATCAACATA
>PKSY01000102.1 GCA_002869405.1 Marinilabiliales bacterium | reverse complement strand
CTTCAATAATTTCAAGAAACTCCTTACTATTGTAATATATTTCATCTCTGATTGCTTTTAGTACAGGAGGCGGGGGCATATAGATTCCTCCACCAATAAAAGACTTACCCGGCTCAAGATGAAGATAATAACCAGGAGCAGATATCTTTCTGCCACCTCTGTTTATGCTTGCTCCAAAATTGGTTTTATAAGGTCTTTTATCATTTGAAAAACGCACATCCCGATATATTCTGAAAAGACACTGTTTAGGTTCAATACCTTTTACTTCAGGATCTATTTTTACAATTTCAGGAATGACAGTTTCCAGAAAGGAATACATCTCATTTTGTGCTTCTTTAAACACTGATTTATGCTCCTGAAACCACTCTCTGTTATTATTTTCATTCAATTCAGAAATAAAGGATAAAATCTTTTTCATAATACTCTTGATTAATGAGGATATTTCTATCACCAACAAAAAAACAACATAATAGTTGATGAAACTTCTTTCAGATTCTAATTATTATTGTATAAAATTTGCTTAATGGAATTAGCGAGGTTTTCAGCAATATCCTTGCGTGCATCTTCCCTGTAATGTTCTGTAGTCCAGTCCTGATCGATAAACTGGTTATCAGGAGCGATATAGAAATTATCAACCACTTTTACACCCTGTCCGGTAAAATAATCATACAACAACTTTCGGTTATACTCCATGAAATAAGTTAATTCGCTACCTATTATTTCATCCGCCTTTTCCGTGTTTTCAGCAAGCAGGTTAAAAACAAGATTCCAGCCTCTGTTTTCCGCAAGTTTAACAATCTTATCAAAATCTTTAATTCTGGGATTATGATTAATATCGATCTGAAAGCCATAGCCTTTTACATAGTGGCACGCCAACTCCCGCAAGGCTTTATCCAATGTCCCGTCGGGTTGTTTCCCGCCGTGACGCCAGTGATAGCCATCCCAATCATAGGTATTATCAACATGGAAAGGTTCAGGAAACACCAATTTATCATGCTTCCATTTATGCCTGATTTTACGCTTACGCTCTTCTTTGGTTTTGTTGTCATATGCCTTAAAAGAGAGAAGAAACCGGTTAAAAAGAGGGGGATAAGGTTTCAGGAGCACCATACTTTTCTGAAGCTGCGTTTCGAGGTCCGAGTATATCCACTGTGCATTAAATGACCGTAGGTTTAATGTTACGACAACAGTATTAATCTTCTTTTCAACAGGGATAGCACGCAGAATATCATAATAGGTGCCAGCATGACTTGCAGGATAAGTAATATCACAAATCTCCATTTCAGGAAGATAATCAATGAGCATTTCGCTAATGGCTCTTTTATCCTTGTCGTCAGGGTGAAAAGTATTGTTTGAGGATTCCCCGATATAGAGGATATCCGTGTCCTCTCCCACCGCACGGATCTGGTTTATCACTTCGCTATACTTCTGCAGGTCATCTTCATAAAAGAAATTTTCATACAAATAGTTTCCCGAAACCAGAAACGCCAGCAATGAAAATGCGACTATATATATTTTAGGGTTTCTCATCATTAAAATTGAAAATAAATAAATGGTGTATGGTCAACAGCAGCGAATACGATGATACAAAACGCAAGAAAAGCCATAACCAGAATACGAACAGGCATGCTTCGCGCAGACAGCCATTTATCAATACGGTTATTGTAAAGCAGAATATCACTGATAACAAAAACAGAAAGCATTATCCAAACGACAGGAGGTACAATGGTATAAATCTGATCTGTTCCTGAATTTGAAAAAAGGTTTTTTAGGAAAAGGACCGCTGTACTCAGGTCAGGGCTGCGAAAGAATATCCATAGAAACAATACAATAATAAATGTTCCAATTACAGAGACGAGGCCTTTAACAGAGGTTTTTCTGAAATTCTGTGTTGAATTAAATATTCTGTTGCTCAGGAGGTAAAACACAGCAAACAGTGCACCCCAGATCAGGAAAGTATAGTTGGCACCGTGCCAGAATCCGCTAACAACAAAGACAACAGCAATATTCAATGCCCACCGAAGCTTTTTCACTCTGCTCCCGCCCAATGGGAAATAAAGGTAATCGCGAAACCATGTGATAAGTGAGATGTGCCATCGCTGCCAGAATTCACGGATATTTGCCGACAGATAAGGATTTTGAAAATTATCAATAAGGTTGACACCCATAATCTTTGCACTTCCAATAGCAATCAGGGAGTACCCAAAGAAGTCACCATATATCTGAAAAGCATAAAACACCATACCTGTGAAAAGCGACAACGAATTGAAAGCATCAGGAGACTCATAAATCTTATCAACAAATATGGCAAGGTTATCTGCAATCACCATTTTGGTAAAAAGTCCATAAACAATCAATTGCAGTCCGGCAACAAGATTTTCCTTTTTAAAGGGATGGTTTTGCTTCAACTGCGGAGCCAACCGTGAGAATCTTTCAATTGGTCCGGCAACAAGCTGAGGAAAAAATGATACATAGAGTGCAAATATCCCAAGGTGTCGTTCTGCTTTTTGGCGACCATAATAGACATCAATGGAGTAGCTTAGTGTTTGAAAAGTGTAGAAAGAGATTCCCACAGGTAAAAGGACTTTCAGAGGAGAAATGGAAACTGCAAGGTCTGTTGCCTGAAAAAGTCCATTTAAAGAAGTGGTAAAAAAATTAAGATATTTAAAAGTGAAAAGCAGCCCCAGATTTACTACCAGACTTAATATGAGGTAGAGTTTACGCTTCCCCCGGGTTTCGTGCTTCTCCATCTGCAATGCAAAGAGGTAATCTGCGAGGGTAGAAGATACGATCAGGAATATATATCTGACATCCCAGAACATATAGAAGATGTAGCTGGCAGCAAGAAGCAGTATCCAGCGGTATTTATGTGGCATCAGGTAATAGAGCACTATTACGAGAGGCAAAAATATCACAAACTGTATGGTATTAAAAAGCATGAGGTTTTATGTTCTGCGTAATTTAAAAAACTGCATAAAGATAGTTTTTATTTCTTTTTTTGATGACGGTCATTCTGCTCTTGGGTCGGGTCGCATGGGCAGCAGGGCCATTTTCTGCACTTCGACATTCGGAAACCCGAACTCCTGCACAACAGTTCCGAGCAGCAGGTAGACACCTTTTCCTCTGAAAGGGTGTTTTCGGAGGCTGTCGGGGAAGTGTACCGTATCGAAGAATTCGCCGGAATAATCGATAAAACATCCGAAATTCATAAGCTCACGTTTTACGGTTTTAACATATTTCACGGTTACGAGCTGCCCCACCATCCGTACCTGTTCGCCGACATGCTTCATCAGCTCATGGCTACGCACAGCGCCGCGATAGGTTGTTTGCAGCATATCAAACCACGACATGGACACGGGAAATCCAATAAGTTCAATTTCATCATAGGCATCTTCGAGGGGATCCTGTTCGAGAGAAGGCAGGCGATATTGTTTTACGGGAGTATTGAACAGTGAGCGGATATTGGTAAGCGCACGGCTTCTCCCGTAATAAAGGTGAGCATTCCAGAGCAGGTCGGCTTTTGATTTCCCGGTAAAACGGAGCGCTCCGGCACGGATAAGCAGAATCACCTGCTCTATACCTGCGTCCACACGATCAAGAAAATCCTGCAAATCTTTGTATTTTCCATAAAGCCGGCGATTTGCAACGATATTCTTTGCCACCTTGTTTTCAAGGCTTTGAATATGAATAAAGCCTACAAAGATTGTATCGTCGATAAGGCGCGTTTTGTAGTTACTGTAATTAATGCATGGCAATGCTATCTCTGCTCCCATACGTTTTGCTTCATTAAAATAGACCCAGGAGTGGTAGTAACCACCGAAATTATTAATCACGGCAGTCATAAACTCTTTGGGGTAGTAAGCTTTAAGGAAGAGGCTCTGAAAGCTTTCCACGGCATAGGAAGCGGAGTGTGCTTTGGAGAAGGAGTATCCTGCGAAAGATTCAATCTGGCGCCATACCTCACGGGTAATTTCTTCAGGATATCCAAGCTCTTTGCAGTTGGCAAAGAACTTATCCACAATTCTCTGAAACTCAGTTCTGGATCGGTATTTCCCGCTCATGGCTCTTCGCAGCACATCGGCATCTGCCAGGTCGAGGCCTGCAAAGTGGTGACACACCTTAAGGACATCCTCCTGATAGACCATCACGCCGTAGGTTTCACCAAGTTGTTCCTTCATTACGGGGTGGAGGTATTCAAATGCGTCGGGATGGTGAAAGCGGTTGATATATTCGCGCATCATACCGCTTCGTGCCACGCCGGGACGGATAATGGAACTGGCGGCCACCAGCGTAAGATAATCATCACATTCGAGTTTTTTCAGCAGCTGACGCATTGCAGGGCTTTCGATATAGAAACAACCTATGGTTTCGGCCTCCCTCAGTCGTTTCTGCACACCGGGGTCGGTTTTAAAGCGCTCAACACGGTGCACATCGATGTCAATACCGCGGTTCTCCCTGACAATCTCCGCACACTCTTTGATATGCCCTATTCCGCGCTGACTGAGGATATCGAGTTTTTCGAATCCGATATCTTCCGCCACGTACATATCCCACTGTGTGGTAGGAAATCCTTTGGGTGGCATATCGAGCGCGGTGTAGCAGTTTATGGGTTCTTCGGAAATCAATATTCCCCCGGCATGTATAGAGCGCAGGTTAGGAAAATCTTTCATCCGTGCACCCACCTTTTCGATGTGTGCAGCAACGGAATCTTTTGCCAGGACAGACTCCGGCTCATGTACCAGCCTGTCGATATCACCTTTGGGCAGNTCACGGATAATGGAGCGACCTTTAAAGGTAGACATAGCGCCCAGCAGTGCAGTATGTTCACGGCCGTAGCGTTTAAAGATATAATCGATAACATCGTCACGTTCTTTCCATGAGTAATCGATATCGAAATCGGGGGGACTGGTACGCCGGGGATTGAGGAATCGCTCAAAATAGAGGTTCAGGTCAATGGGATCGACATCGGTGATACGAAGACAGAAAGCCACAACACTATTGGCTCCGCTTCCGCGCCCCACATGATAAAACCCGCGGGAGAGGCTGTATCTGATAATATCCCATGCTATAAGGAAGTAGGATGAAAACTTCAGCTTATCAATAATCCGGAGCTCATGCTGTACTCTGTTAAGGGCTTCAAGGTTATGGTCGCCATAGCGGTAACGCACTCCGTCGAGGGCCAGCTTTTCAAGCAGTATTTTATCATCATAAGCATTACCGGTAAAAGTTTTTTTATTCTTTGTGGATGACAGATCGGGGTCGTAGTTACATCGGTCGATAAGCCATTCGGTGTTACGTATTACTGCGGGCAGCTCATCATAGGTTCCAATCAGTACATCTTTCGACATAAAGACGTCCCCACTTCCGGCCAGATCAAAGGGTTTTAGCTTAGAGATAAGCGTATTAAGCTTTATAGCCCGAAGATTTCTGTGCAATTCAAAGCCATCAGCATCGTTAAAAGTGACAGTATGCCACATCACCACTTTTGAGAGGTTATTTTTATAGGGTGTTGACATTAGCGAACGCACTTCGGAAGGTTTCAGTCCCACATATTCATTTTCCTGCAATTCATGTGGTTCGGGGCCGCGCAGGGGATATACAGTATAAACGCCATTTATGGTTCCCGGCCGCTCGGGGTATGGAGTTCCATCGATATGACATCGTGAGGCAAAGGCATTAATTTCCCGCATACCCTCATTATCTGCGGCAAGCAGTGTATAAAGGAGTTTATTATCATTACGAAATTCGATACCTGCCAGTGGCTTGATTCCGGCTTTACGGCATGCCACAATAAAGTCAGGAACAGCACTACTATTGTTAATATCGGTAAGTGCTATGGCGTGGTATCCCAGTGCCACGGCTTTCTCCACCAATTCTGCCGGTGACAACGTTCCGTAGCGAAGGCTAAAATAGCTATGTGCGGCAATGATCATTGTTCTGCCTCCGGGTTTCGTAATGACACAGCCCTGTGTACAGCCATATCACCATATCTTTTGCGCATACGGTCCATTGCCTGATAGAGGGATGTCATCTCAGGAGTATCTTCAAAAATATTAAGCTGAGCAGATCCGCCCACCAAATCGCTGAGTTTAACTCCTATAAGCCGTATCAGCAAGCGTCGCTGATATACCTGTTGAAAGAGTTCGCGGGTAACTTCCATAAGTACGTGATCAAAAGCAGTATATGGTATTTTCTTTTGTCGGGAAAAGGTATCAAAGTTGGAGTACCGTATTTTTACGGTGACACATCCTGTAAGTTTATTTTTTTTGCGAAGCTGAAATGCAAGTTTTTCTACCATTACCAGCAGTATTTCCTCCATTCGGTTAATATCGATAGTATCCTGCTCAAAGGTTGTTTCGTGGCTCATGGATTTTCGTTCGGAGTATGCGACCACCGGAGTGGGGTCAATACCATTGGCTTTTTTCCATATCACACGTCCGTTTTTACCCATAACTCGTTCCATCATTTCAAGGGGAATCTCGCGGAGGGTGCTGATACGAGCCACGCCCATGGAGCGTAGGTTTTGGTAGCTTTTCAGTCCAATCATGGGGATTTTACGAATTGAGAGCGGGCCCATAAAGGGGTGTATCAGGGATTTACCGACATGGAGTTCGCCGTTTGGTTTGGCTTCACCGGTAGCGATTTTGGCGACGGTTTTATTCACTGAGAGGCCGAAAGAGATGGGCAGTCCGGTTTCACGGATGATAGTGCTGCGGAGTTCATGTGCCCAGGTGTAGCTTCCGAAGAAGCGATCCATACCTGTAATATCGAGGTAATGTTCATCTACTGAAGCTTTTTCATAGAGCGGTGCACGTTCAGCGATAACATCTGTTACCATCCGTGAGTAGCGGGAATAGTTATCCATATCGCCACGGATATAGACGGCCTCTTTACAGAGGTGCTTTGCCATTTTCATGGGCATGGCTGAGTGAACGCCGTAGCGTCGGGCTTCATAGCTACAGCTGGATACAACGCCACGGTCGGACATGCCGCCGATAATTACGGGTTTTCCGTTGAGCGAGCTGTCGAGCAGGCGTTCTACCGAGACAAAGAACGTGTCAAGGTCAAGATGCAGGACTGTTCTTTCCTGTGGTGTTTCGGTGCTATTTTGAAGATTTTCTGCCATTTAAATGATCATAATACTTGCATTTATGGATCTGATAGACTACTTTTGATGTGTTTTTAATCAATTCAGCGATTATAATATAATCATCAAATATTTATTAAGCAAGATTTTTAACAAAACAGCAGCGATGAGAAGCACATTTTGCACGAACATAAAATTCCTGCGCACGCGCCGCAAGCGCACGCAGGATGACGTAGCCACAGCGCTGGGCATGAAGCGCTCTACGCTGAGTGGTTACGAGAATGGCATAGCACAGCCGAACATGGATGCGCTGGTAGCCTTTTCCGAGTATTACAAGGTAGCTATTGACAGCCTGATACGGGCTGATTTGACAAAGCTCACGGGCTTTGAGCTTTCACAGCTGGAGCGCGGGTACGATGTTTTCATCCGCGGCACCAATTTGCGGGTGCTGGCAACCACTGTCAATGCCGATAATGTAGAGAATATTGAGCTGGTTAGTGAAAAAGCCAAGGCAGGGTATGCCACCGGTTTTGCTGATCCGGAATATATTAAGGTGTTACCGACCTTTCATCTTCCATTTCTCTCCAAAGAACGTAAATACCGCACCTTTCAAATCAGTGGTGACAGCATGCTTCCCATTCCTGACAGAGCTTATGTCACCGGAGAGTTTGTTCAGAACTGGGAGACCATCCGCAATAAGATGCCATATATAGTTCTGACACTGAACGACGGGGTGGTTTTTAAAATTCTGGAGAATAAAATCAAAGAAGCGCAAAAGGTCACCCTTCACTCACTCAACGAATTGTATGATCCTTATGACATGCATATCAGTGAGATTCGCGAAGTATGGAAGTTTGTGAACTACATCAGTCCGGAGATGCCCGAGCCCAACCGCGAGATCAACAAACTGGTAGACGAGGTAACGAGGCTAAAGAAGACGGTGCAGGCAATACAGATGAAAATGGATCTTTAGTATGGCAAAATATGCAGTAGTGGATATTGAGACTACCGGAATGTCGGCAGGAAAAGACCGCATTACTGAAGTGGCGATATTCCTTCACGATGGAGAGAAAATCATAGATCAGTTCACAACCCTGCTTAACCCGGAATGCAGAATTCCGTACCGCATCACACAGCTGACGGGCATCGACAACAAGCTGGTTGCAGGGGCACCACGCTTTTATGAGGTGGCAAAGCGCATAGTAGAGATCACAAAGGATGCTGTTTTTGTAGCTCATAATGTCAGCTTTGACTATAATTTCATCAGGGGAGAATTTCGGGCATTGGGATACAACTATGAAAGACAAAAGCTTTGCACTGTAAAGCTCTCCAGAAAGCTGATTCCGGGGCTTCCCTCCTATGGGCTCGGGAATTTATGCCGATCACTAAATATTAAAATCGAGTCGCGTCACCGCGCTGCGGGTGATGCTGCGGCTACAGTCAAAGTCCTGGAACTGCTGCTCACCAAAGAGCCCAAACCGGAAGAGATAAATCTCAAAGGATTGCACAACAGCTTTAACAAGGAGCTTATAAAACAGCTGCCTCAACAAACGGGTGTTTATTATTTTCATAATGCGGAAGGTAAGATTATTTATGTAGGGAAAAGCATTAATATCCATGACAGGATAATTCAGCATTTTAACAATACTACAACACTAAAAGCGCTGGAGATGAAGCAGCAGATTACTGACATCACCTGGGAGATTACGGGAAGTGAACTTGTTGCATTGCTGCTGGAATCATATGAGATAAAAACGAAGATGCCGGTTTTTAACCGTGCACAGCGGCGCACACTTTTCAACTGGGGTCTTTATCAGCAGATGGACAATGAGGGATACATCAGGCTAAAAGTCGACAAGAAGATAAAAGATGAAGGTCTGATTACAACTTTTACAGGAAAGAAATCGGGCAGGGATGAGTTATTTCGCCTGGTGGAGCAGTATAATCTATGCCAGAAACTCAGTGGACTATACACTCACAACGGGGCCTGCTTTCAGCATTCCATTCATGAATGCAGAGGTGCCTGCATAGGAGAAGAATCCCCGGAAGCATATAATGAGAGAGTGTTGTCAGCTATCGAAAGGTATACTTACAAGCACTGCAACTTCTTCATCTTTGGTGAAGGGAGGAGCGCCGGCGAGTCGTCGGTTGTTTGGGTAGAAAATTACATATACCGTGGTTTTGGTTTTTTTGACAATGATGCTGATACGGGAATGGAGTTATGGAAAGCGAGTGTAAAACGATATCCGGATAATAAGGATATACAGACGATTATCAATGGGTACCTGAGGAAGAATCCGAGGGTGAAGGTTTCTTTTTATGATCCTTGTTAGGTTTGGAGTTTTTTATTTAGAATGGGGATAAATTGTGGTGTTTGGGTTTTTTTTGGTGGGATTGATGTTCGAACGTGTGAAATGAATACTTTTCACCCTTTGAAAGGGTGGAATTTTTTTGAGCCTGCTTCGCCCTCACACACGTACCTCAAAAAAAATCTCACAACAAAACACACCCCTCCCGGGCTGCCTATATCTTACAACCATTGTTCTTCGGTACCTGTTGCTTTATACAAAAACTGTAATTTTGTTACCCATATAAAAACAAAAAAACGCATATAGCGACAAATCAACACTTTTTGTGTTACAGAATAAAAGATTATTTCATGGCTAAAGTAATTGTAGGTTTATCGGGAGGTGTGGATTCCAGTGTGGCAGCTCTGCTGCTTAAGCAACAGTGACATGATGTGACAGGTATGTTTATGGTCAACTGGCACGACCGCACAGGAACACTTACCAGTAATTGCAGCTGGGAAGACGACTGGAACCTCGCTCAGATGGTCGCAAAGAAAATCGGTATTCCGGTTATCAAAGTTGATCTTTCAGAAGAGTACCGCCACCGGGTAGTAGATTATATGTTCGCTGAATACGAAAAGGGCCGGACCCCAAATCCTGATGTACTATGCAATCGTGAAATCAAGTTCGACAGCTTTTTGAAGGTAGCACTGGAACATGGTGCCGATTATGTTGCCACAGGGCATTATTGCCGAAAGGATGAAATCACAGATCCGAATGGCCTCATTATACACAGACTGCTCGCCGGAAAAGATTCAAATAAAGACCAAAGTTATTTCTTGTGCCAGTTGACTCAGGACCAATTATCAAAAGCGCTTTTTCCTATTGGAGATATTGAAAAACCAGAAGTCAGACGCATTGCGGCGGAAGCAGGGCTTGCTACGGCAGACCGTAAAGACAGCCAGGGCATTTGCTTTGTTGGAAAAGTTGACCTGCCGACATTTCTGCAACAGCAGTTAAGGCCCAAAAGAGGCAGAATTATGCTTATTGATCCGGAATCAGAACATTACAAACATCCCAATTCATCACATAATACAGATATATCATCTATCCCATCTATGCTAACGGAAGAGCTCGAAGAACTTTCCGCACCCTACCCTTACACTCCTGAAGAAGGCATAAAAGTTGGCACTCACGACGGCGCGCACTTTTTCACTGTCGGGCAGCGTAAAGGATTGAGTGTTGGCGGAATGAAAGAACCACTGTTCGTAATCGGCACGCACATTGAGCGAAACGTTGTTTTTGTTGGAATGGGGAAATCCCACCCCGGACTCTTCAGAAGGGGTTTATTTATCCGCAAAGATGAAGTTCACTATCTCAGACCGGATTATACACTAAAGCCAGGTGATAGCATGAAAGTAGATGCCAGAATCCGTTACCGTCAGCCGTTGCAAAAGGCTACGATTGTTTGCCGTGAAGAGGGATTATTCATGGTTTTTGAACAACCACAACGTGCAGTCACAGCAGGTCAGTTTGCCAGCTGGTACAAAAACGACGAAGTGCTGGGTTCAGGCGTTATTGACAAATAAAATCCCCGAAACGAATATCATTCCGGGGAGTATTTTTAGAACAATCCAGTTTTCTTAGAACAATCCTGTAATATTTCCATCATCATCCACATCAATATTTTCAGCGGATGGAGTTGCCGGCAGACCGGGCATCCTCATTATGGAACCGGTAATAGGCACTACAAATCCGGCACCGGCAGCAATCTCAATCTCGCGAACGGTTACCACAAAATCTTTAGGCCTGCCTAAAAGTTCAGGATTATCGGAAAGTGATTTCTGAGTTTTTGCAATACATACAGGCAGTTCCTCAAGCCCGAGAGCTGCAATCTTCTTTAGATCACTCTTTGCCTTAGCGGTGAAATCCACAGCCTCAGCACCGTATATCTGTTTTGCAATAGCTTCAATTTTTCTTGGGATATCCCACTTCCAGTCGTACATCGGCTGATATGTACATGTACATTTATCCGCCACATCTACCACTTTATTTGCAAGTTCAATCGCACCTTCACCGCCTTTTGCCCACACATCAGCCTCTACAGCAGTGATATGCATCTCACGACAGCGCTTCTTTACAAAGTCGATCTCCTCCTGAGTATCAGTAGCAAATTTATTAATCGCCACTACTGCACAAACATTAAACCGCTGGATGTTTTCCACGTGTTTCTCAAGGTTTGCAATACCTTTTTCAAGCGCTTCCATGTTAGGCTCCTGCAATTCAGAAAGTGATGCACCGCCATGATACTTCATTGCACGAAGTGTAGCCACAAGTACAACAGCTTTTGGCGAAAGCCCGGAGTATCCACACTTAATATCAAAGAATTTCTCAGCACCGAGGTCAAATCCGAAACCTGCCTCTGTTACCACATAGTCGGAAAGGGAAAGACCCATTCGGGTTGCAATTACCGAGTTGGTACCCTGAGCAATATTTGCAAAAGGACCACCATGAATA
>PKSY01000159.1 GCA_002869405.1 Marinilabiliales bacterium | reverse complement strand
TAGAATACATGTATCTTCCCCAAGATCAAATTCAAGAGGATAGATATAGTCGAATCCATCAATGCCATCGGGCATATAGTAGAAGTTGCCATTGAGGATAATATTTTCGTTTTCCCCTGAGAGATCAATACTCCCGGGTGTAAGCATTTGTTCGATTGGTCCATCCGGGTTATCGATGCAAAAGAGTGTATTTGAATTGGATTTTGTAAAATATACCATTCCATCTCTGGCTTTTTGTATATCAACAGTTCTGTGATCCTCAGCGCCATACATAGAATATGATCCTCCTGCTCCAGTGGAAACATCAAAAGGCCCGGGAGGAATTTCAGCAGTAAGACGTAAATCGTAATTGGGACCTGATGAGGACAGATCAATTTGTCCGATATACGAAACATGCGTAATTCCCGGTGACACATACCCTCCGTTGGCAAAATAGAGATATCTGCCATCAGGACTGAATTCTATCGGGCTGATCTTTTTTTCCATATTCTGCAGAAATCCCAGTTGAGGAAATTCCTGATAAACATCCTGCACCATCATCGGAGAAAATAAAATTTGATTATCAGGCTGTAATATCAGCTCACCTCCACAAACAGCTGTCATCTCTTTATCAGTATTCTTCGAGAAATCTGTATTTAATATATAAAGATCAGTTTCACTTTGATTTTGATTATAATTGAGTATCGCAATTTTATCATTTTGTGAATCAATAATAAGTGATGATGAAAGAAATGTCAGGTAAAAGAATGTTCCATTCATGTTGCCGGAATTCTCGACAAATTCAATACCATCGATATTTACCAGAAATTTATCAACGGAAAATAAGTTGGAGTTTTCAGAGCGGCGCAATCCATAGAAGTACTGATTACCATTTTCATCCGGAATAGAGATTGCCTTGCCCTGGGTATAGGTGAATGCGGATCCATTGGCTTTAACAGGTACATTACGTTCTAACACTTCCATTGTATTCCCATCATACTGCACAACAGAGTATAGTATATTTGCCGGCACATAAATCCCATTACCACCGGGAGCCCCGTAATCTGAGTGCCATTCGTTATAAAAGATATACCACTCATCAGTTTTGCCGGGCACTGCACAAATCTGAATCTCTCTGTCAGCATACAAACCTTGTAATCCCGGAGTATTAGCGTGATTGTCATCAACCAAAGGGATGCCATCTTTATCATAAATGAATAGATCAGTTTCAGAGTCTCTTATACCTGAATGTTTTACAAAAAACAAAAAATCGCCACATCTCGAAAAGGCAGGGATAGAAACCGGAATTACAGGACTGTTAGGAGTATTAATTGTTCCGACCTCAGGTATAGCTGACATCCAATCGACAGTGTTAACCGGTCCATTCTCAAGTGCGGTTGTCCATAAAGGTAATCCAGTGCCTTCCTGCCCATAAGAAAGAACACCTGCCAGAATAAAACACTGTACAAGAATGACCTTAAAACTCCACCTCTTCACAGTCATATTTGCCTCTTTTTTTGTGATTCATGGATACTATTAATGATACTTCCATCCCGCCGCGGTACTTCGAAGCGGGATGCATAATTCCGACATTGGCATCATAGGAAAAACTTAACTCCAGGTTATTCATCATTATCATCATTGATGGGATAATGTCACTGTTCCAGCGGTACCATAGCCCGGCCCCGATATATACTTCACTGATTAAAATTGTTACATCACTTCCCAGCAGAAACTCTCTGTTCCCGGACTGGCTGATAAACGCAACTCCGGGAGAATACACTATCTTCTCCATCGCAATGCGCATATTTGAGTAAGTGAATATTTTTCTTCCCAGCTGGTTGCGGTCAACATAAAATGTCTCTTTGGGCTCGCTAATATGGTCCAGCGCAACACCTCCTTCGACACTTATCTGGTTTGAAATTCTGTACAGAGCAGAAATTCCGGCCATCATATCCATATAAAAAATGGAGCTGTTCTGATAGGGCTCGTTTTGTGGTGCTGATGGATCAAAAGTATGGCCGTTCCATTGCGAGGCAAAGGTGAGCTTCGAAAAATCGATACTCCGGTTTGTGATACCAATTCCATAACCTAAGGATACGTAAAGCCTGTCGGCCATCAATGACTTTGCAAATGATCCGCAAAGATTGATTCTGGTTTGTTGAAGATTACCATCTCCGGCGCCATCGTGGCTGGCTGCAAGTGCAATACCCATTTTGTCTTTTCTAAGGAATTTAGGGTTCAGTGCACTGCTATACCATAATCCATAGGTTTTATATGGCGTTGTGATACTCCTTCCCTGGTTGCGGTATATGATACCTGCTGTATTGCTGTTGGCAGGAATCGCTGTTACTGAAGGATCCAGAAATATTTTATTCTGCAGGATATCAGAAAAGTGAATATCCTGTGCCAAAGTATAAAAAGGTAATAATAGAAGCAGTGTTGCAGCCCATTTCATTCCGGTCGTGGTTTAAGGTTACAATTTATGTAGCCAAATGTAGTAATAAATGGCCGGATATGCGTGTAAAATGAGATGTTTTTTTTGTTTTATTGGAGTAATTTTTGCTCATCGGGTTTAACATCATCCCTGGCCTGGAAAACAGCAGCATTAAACTCAAAGCCAATAAGCAGAATTACAGCAATCAGATATATCCAGAGCAGGAATATTATCAATGCTCCCAGAGATCCGTAAAGGTAGTTGTAACGGCCAAAATTATGGATGTAAAAATTGAACCCGTATGTTGTTAATCCACTGAGAATGATTGTGATAATAGCACCGTGTGATATAAATTGAAAATCTTTTCGTTTTGCCGGGGCAAAATAATAGAGCACAGATATAGAAAAGAAAAGCAACACTGCAATAAACAGGTACCTTACAAACTGGTATAAAATAATGCTGATATCAGATCTAAGCCATTCATGATCTACAAAATACTCCAGGGCAATATTTCCAAAAGCAATAAGTATAATGGTGACAATTAAAGAAGCTGTGATTATCAGCGAAAGCGCAAAAGAGAGCAGTCGCCTGCGAATCCAGGGACGGTACTCAATATAATGGTAGGTATTGTTAAAGGCCGCAATCATCATACTGATACCACTTGATGTGAAAAGTAGTGTCAGAAATGTTGAGAAGGAGAGCAGACCGGCACGCGGACGAATTACAATATCTGTTATAGTGTGATGGACCATATCCAGTGAATCTTCAGGAATGAAGGTGTTTATCATGTTGATAAGCAGCTCCTGGAAATTGTCAACCTGGATGTAGGGGATTATTGTAAATATCGTAATAACAGCTGGGAAGAGGGCGAGAAAGAAGTTGAATGCAATAGCGCTGGCTCTCACTCCCAGAAATCCATTGTCAAGACCACGGATAAAATGCTTCATTACCAGCCGTAGTTGTAGACCACCCGACCAAACCAGCGATCGATCAGCTGCTCTGTCGAAATAGCGATGCATGAACCCGATTTTATTCAGGTTCTTCCATAAATCTTTACCTTTTGGCTTTACAGGCATACCCTGTTATTTCTTATTAAAGGTCAGTTGAAACAGTTTTAACTCTCCATTCTGAGCACTGCACAAATAATACGTACGGAAAATTCCCGTTGAGGTTTCATATTCACAAATGCAATAGACTGAATCGTCGTTGGATGTGCCTTTGTGTTTTACTTTAAAATTTTTCGGCGGGTTGTCTTTAAAAAAACTTTGTAACAGAATTGTGGCCTGTTTTTTTGAGAAATTCCCTTCATTTCCCGGCAATGATAATTCAATAGTGTTTGCCATGTATTTTGATAATAATGAGGCATCAGCTTTCTGAATAGCATCGTTAATCTTTTGGTCAACAGATTCCTGTGCAAACAAAAAGCTTGTTGTAAAGGAGAGTAACAGTATCAGGGAAAACTTATAAAATGAATGCATTGAAAAGTTCATAATTGAAGTGCTTTCAGCAAATTTAATAATTTTGTGCCTCATTGCAAATTAAGTGCCGAAAGATGAAAATCAGGATTATATGTATTGGCAAAACAGAAAAGGGATATCTTGAGGATGCAATTCCTGTGTACCTCAAGCGTCTGAAGCATTATAATCAGGTGGAAATGGTGATTATCCCGGATATTAAAAAGGCGGGATCATTGCCTGTTGAAGAACGGAAGCGTCAGGAAGGCGATTTAATTTTTAAGCAGCTGCAGAATGATGACTTCCTTGCTCTTCTTGATGAAAACGGTAAAATGTATTCTTCAACGGAGTTTGCGGATTTCCTGCAGAAAAGAATGAACTCAGGGATTAAGAATCTGGTGTTTGTCGTTGGCGGTGCTTTTGGTTTTTCAAATGAGGTATACCAAAGGGCAGACATGAAATTATCGCTATCCAAAATGACATTTTCGCATCAGATGGTACGATTGTTTTTTGTTGAGCAACTCTACAGGGGTTATTCCATTTTGAAGGGAGAACCTTATCATAATGAGTAAGATATCTGATGCCTGACCCGACAGGTTTTTTATTCCTGTTGGGTCTGAGGAGTGTAAGATGTTGGTTGTTGGTTGTTGGTTGTTGGTTGTCGGTTGTTGGTTGTTGGTTGTTGGTTGTCGGTTTGTCCATTCATAAATATGGTTGACGCGAATTTAACATTTACAAACCTTTTGTTAATTTATTTTTTCATCTAATTCCAGCCAGCGGAGCTCCTTTTCATCGAGTAAATCTATTACTTCCTGGAAGCGTTCACCGGCGATGCGCATTTTTTCATGCTCTTCGGGAGGGCAGGTGTTCATTGTTTCAGTGAGTTCTTCTTTCTCTGCTTCCAGTGCCTCAATCTCCTCCGAAAGTTTTTTATATTCCTGTTGCTCTTTCCAGGTAGGTTTATTGCTCTGTTTCTTTGGTTTTGGCTGTTCAGTCGGTTTTTGAGCTTTTTCTTCTTTCTTCTTTTCCCTTTCTATGGCACTCTTTTTCCGGTAATAGTCGGTATAATTACCAGGGTAATCTTTAATAATACCATCACCTTCGAATGCAAATACATGATCTACCAGTTTGTCGAGGAACAGACGGTCGTGAGAAACAATCATCAGCACACCCTTAAAGCCTTCAAGAAAGTTTTCCAGAGTTGTAAGTGTCTGGATGTCGAGGTCGTTGGTAGGCTCATCAAGAATGAGGAAATTAGGACTCTTCATCAGCACCATTATGAGAAACAACCGCCTTTTCTCTCCGCCGCTGAGGTGATCGAAATAGTTGTATTGAAGCTCAGGACCAAAGTTGAAAAAAGTCAGAAATACTGATGCCGAGACCCAGGTGTCGCCAATACAAACAGACTCGGCTACATCTTTCACTATATCAATAATCCTTTTGTCAAGGGGAACTTTAAGACCTTCCTGTGAATAATATCCTATTTTTAATGTTTCTCCATGCACGATCTCACCAGTATCCTGCTTTTCCAATTGAGTAAGAAGATTCAGAAATGTTGATTTTCCGATTCCGTTGGGGCCCACAACTCCAATTCGATCTTCTTTCTTAAAGGTGTAGGAGAAATCCTTAAGGATTATCTGATCGTCATAATTTTTATTGACGTTGTTCATCTCAATAATCTTCTTCCCGAGGCGGGTCATCTGCATTTTAAAGGAGAACGACTCTTCCTGGTTTTTCCGCTTAGCAATTTGTTCCAAATGGTAGAATGCATCTATTCGTGCCTTGGATTTGGTCTGGCGTGCCTGGGGCTGCCTGCGCATCCAGTCGAGTTCAGTACGATATACGCTTTTTGCACGCTCCGTTTCTCGTAAAAGTTGGTCCTCTCTTTCGGCCTTTCTGCGAAGGAAGTTGCTATAATTTCCTTTATGCTTGTATATGGTCTGGCCTTCCATTTCAATGATTTCATCACACACATTATCCAGGAAATACCGGTCGTGAGTAATAAGAAAGAGGCTGAGCTTCTGTTTGTTAAGAAATTCTTCCATCCATTCGATCATTTCAATGTCGAGGTGGTTGGTAGGCTCATCCATAATCAGAAAATCCACGTCTTCTGTTAATGCCTTTGCCATGGCAACGCGTTTTCTCTGTCCTCCGGAAAGGGTTCCACAGGTCTGGTCGAACCGGGGCACTTTAAATTTGGTAAGCACCTCCTTGATTTTGAAATCGTAGTCCCAGGCATCCAGTCGGTCCATGGTGGTCATGGCTTTCTGCATCTTCTGCTGGTTTTCGGGAGTGTTATTCTCGCTGGTTTTCTGTACAATGTCGTTGTATTCGCGGATACATTTTATAAGTTCATTGTCAGAATCAAAAAGTGCTTCCAATACCGTTTTTTCATCCGGCAGATAAGGATTTTGCTCCAGATATGTAACGCGGATATCTTTCCTTAGCTCAACAGTACCATTATCAGGAATATCTTTTCCTGTGATAATGTTGAGGAGAGTGGTTTTTCCTGCGCCATTATTGGCTATCAATGCCACTTTGGAACCCTGCTCAATGGAGAAGGAGATATCCTCAAAAAGGAGTTTCTCTCCATATGATTTTGTCAGATTTTCAACGGTTAAATAATTCATGGGGGCAAAGGTAACGAAAAAGAGGCTGCCCTGAATTCTCAGGACAGCCTCAACCCATCAATAGTATAATAAATTATTTACCCGGACAATAGCTTGCAACTTTTTCGTCGATATCCTTATCGCCATAAGCTTTATCAAAAGCATCTGAGAATTTCTTCGCCAGTACCTGAGCCATCTCCATGTATTCGTCTTTGCTGTTCCATGTGCTTTGCGGGAACAGAATATTCTGGGGAACTCCCGGGCATGATGCCGGGATATTCAGGTGGAACATCTTGTCGTAAGTGTACTCCATCTTAGATAGTTCACCTGTAAGGGCAGCATTTACCATTGCTCTGGTATATTTCAGATCTATGCGGTGACCTTTGCCATAAGGACCGGCAGTCCAGCCTGTATTTATAAGGTAAACCTCAGTGTTGTATTTTTCCATCTTGTCGCCAAGCATCTTGGCATACACATCCGGGTTTCCGGGCATAAAAGGTGCGCCAAAGAAACGGCTGAATGTTGCCTGTGGCTCTTTAATCCCGGTCTCTGTACCTGCAAGCTTACTGGTATATCCCATAAGGAACCACAACATTGCCTGATCCGGGTTCAGCTTTGAAACAGGAGGCAAAACTCCATATGCATCTGCTGTGAGGAAAAGAATTGTTGTGGGATG
>PKSY01000195.1 GCA_002869405.1 Marinilabiliales bacterium | reverse complement strand
TATGAACTGGCTTGATATAATTATTCCTATTCCTGTTTCCTTTTTTGCCTGGCAGTGATTGAAAAACGGACTTATAATGGAAATCTTTACGCTGGCAGCATTGATTCTGGGAATCTGGGCTTCGCTGGAGTTCGCATATATTGCTGAAGATTTTATGCGCGATCAGTTCAACTGGAAGTCAGAGTTTCTTCATATCATCTCATTTATTGTCACATTTATTGTTGTTGTAATAGCTGTAAACCTCATTGGAAAAATCATCTCAAAACTTTTCCATGCTGTGGCATTAGGTCCGGTAGATAAGATCCTCGGGCTCGCATTCGGCGCAGTAAAAGGGATTCTTTTACTTACCGTAATTGTCTTTATATTCAATGATTTTAGTGGCAGGAAAGGTCTCATCGACAATGATGTTAAAAGCGAAAGTTTTTGTTATCCATTGCTGGAAGATTTGAGTGAGGAGATGGAAAAAATTGTTGATGACAGAGAGATGCCGGATCTGCGAAAGCAAAAGGAAAAACTTGAGAATGTTGTTGAAGAGACCTTTAATACTTAAGGAATCAGCTTGATATCCTTAACATTAAGCTGAAGGGTAACATTTCCGTTCCATTCATTTTGTTCCACATGATAGACGATACTGAAGAGTTCGCCATCGCGGATTTTTGAATAGTATTCGCCTTGTTGAAATGCGATTGCGGGAATAGGATATGAAGATTCATCAGGATGCACGACATTGAGTTTCAGGTGATTTTTGAGAGGATCTTCATTTTTACCTACGAGACGGGCGAGACCGGAGTCAATAAGTCCGTTGGTTTTAAATACGGGGGCCATATTTCCCGGGCCAAAGGGAGCAAATTGCTTAAGAATTCTGTAAAACCTGGAGTTAATAGTGCTAAGGCGGATTTCCACATCGATTTCTATTTCAGGAATCAGCATTGAGCTTTCGATGGATTCCTCAACAATGCGTTCAAATTTTTTGGTAAACTCCTCAAGGTGTTCCTCTTTCATTGAGAGCCCTGCGGCGTACATGTGTCCGCCAAAGTGTTCCAGCAGATCGGAGCAGGCATCAATGGCATCGTAAACATCAAAGCCCTTAACAGAGCGTGCGGAGCCGGTAATAAGTCCATTACTTTTTGTAAGCACAACCGTGGGCCGGTAGTAGGTGTCTGTCAGGCGGGAAGCTACAATCCCCACAACACCTTTATGCCAGGTAGGGTTATAAACAACAGTAACTTTTTTATCACCAAAAGAGGTATCATTTTCAATCATATCCAGGGCATCAGTGGTTGCCTGGTTATCGAGATGACGACGCTCGTTGTTTATGCTGTTAATTTGCGATGCCAGAGTCATGGCATCAGAATAGTTTTCGGCAATGAGCAGCTCTACGGAATTACTTCCTGATTCAAGTCTTCCGGCGGCATTGATACGTGGACCGACAACAAAAACAAGGTCGGATATTGAGAGTTCCCGGGAAAAGATACACCCGTCCTCCTTGATGTCGTAAACCGGCTTTCGGGTAATATTGGAAACCTGCAGAATTGCTTCAAGTCCCGGCCGCGGATTGGTATTCATTTTTTTAAGCCCGTAGTATGCAAGGATTCTGTTTTCCCCTGTTATGGGAACGATATCGGCGGCAATACTGACAACCACGAGATCAAGGTAAGGATGGAGTAATTCAAAAGGCATATCGTACTGCTGACAATATGCCTGAACAAGTTTAAACCCTACACCGCACCCCGAGAGTTCCTTGTAGGGATATTCACAGTCGGAGCGTTTTGCGTCGAGTACAGCTACTGCATCGGGAAGGCTGTCTCCCGGACGGTGATGATCTCCAATAATAAAATCGATACCAAATTTGCGGGCATAGTCTATCTTGTCAATAGCCTTAATCCCGCAGTCCAGAGCAATAACGAGGCTGTACTTGTTTTCACAGGCATAATCAATACCCTGGTAAGAAACGCCATAACCCTCTGCATAGCGATCGGGAATATAAAAATCAATATTTGCGTTCAGATCTTTAAAAAAACTGTACACCAGAGCTACTGCTGTGGTTCCGTCGACGTCATAGTCACCGTAAACAAGGATTTTTTCTTTTGTTTTAAGGGCTTTGTGAATGCGTTCAACAGCCTTATCCATGTCCTTCATCAGAAAAGGATCATGCAGGTGTTCAAGCTCGGGGCGGAAAAAACGTTTTGCGCCGTTAAAATCAGTTATCCCTCGCTGAACGAGAAGATTTGCTAAAACAGGATCTATACCAAGCTCTTTAGAAAGCTTGGTAACTGCCTCATTTTCACCATATTCTTTTGTTACCCAACGTTTTAGCATAAGATAGACTAAGGAATTGTAAAGATAAAAAATCTGCACGATTTATCATCATATAAAAACCAATTAAAAAAAATCCATTGGTAAACCCTTTAATATTAGCCATTAACATTAAAGAGTGTATCTTATGCTTAATACAAAAAAACGAAAAACGTTACCCTATTAAAAGCAAATTTATTAAACAGATCGCATTGCAACGACCGGGTCGAGACGAGATGCATTCCAGGCAGGAATGAATCCGGCAACCAAACCTATCACAACAGAAACGACCAAACCTATTACAACATTTGCTGAGGTCAGGTAAATGGAAAATTCAATGTTTTGCCGGGCAATCAGAATTCCGGAATATACCAGCAACAACCCTAAAATACCACCAAACAGCGATAAAAAGACAGATTCAAACAGGAATTGTGTGAGGATAAAATAGTTTTTCGCACCCAAAGCCTTCTGAATACCAATCTGGTTCGTTCTCTCTTTCACAGATACAAACATGATATTGGCTATTCCAAAACCTCCTACAAGCAGGGAGAAACCACCGATGATCCAACCTACGATACCGATAATCCTGAAAATCTGGTCGATATAATTTGTGACCACAGAAATTTCACTGACGTCAAAGGAGTTTTCTTCTCCGGCTTTCTGACTTCTTACGGCGCGCAAAATACCGGTAATCTCATCTTTCAGCACATCATTACTCACATTTGGGGCTGCTTTTACAGCAATGGTCATGTTAAGATTTCTGGAATTAGAAAGTGTTTTCCCAAAGGGCAAAGGAACCATAACAAGTTGATCGTTGGAATTACCCATTGCGCTACCTTCCTTTTTAAGCACACCGATTACCACACATTTCCTGCCTCCGACTTTTATCTCTTTCCCTAAAGGATCGAGAGATTCAAAAAGCGTTTCTGCAATCTCAGCACCGAGAATCGCAACATTTCGGCCTGCATTTGATTCAACAGGCGTAAAATATCGTCCTTCATGGATTTCAAAAAAGATAACCTTGTCATAATCCTGTGTAACAGCCAGCACCCCGGAATTTTCAATGGTATTATTCCTGAATTTTATGTTTCTGTTGAAGTTAAAAAATGCTGCAGAAAATTCGGCCGCACCACTGCGTTTCTGTATCTCTTTCATTTCCCGCTCTGAAGGCTGGGGTCTGTTCCAGTATTTCCACCATGGCATATTGGGATTCCCCACTACCGGCCATTTGGTAACAAATACAACATCGTCGCCAAGCTCTTCAAAACTCTCTTTGATACTATTTTCCAAAGAATCGAATACGGTAAGTACGGAGATAATGCTAAAGATTCCAATGGTAATTCCCAGCAGTGACAAAATTGTTCGGACCTTATTTACAATCACTGAGTTAATTGCAAAAATAAAGCTCTCTTTGAGTAATTTCAGAATCAGCATAAAAACAGTTATTTAGGACAAAATCAAAATTATTGAAAAGATAGGAAACACCAGTTGTATATTCCTTTGATTTTTAATAAAATTGCATATTTCAAAAACACTATTGATAAATATAATTACATTTTCTGTGAAACAAATAAAAACAGCGCTAATTTCAGTCTTTCATAAAGACAATTTAGAACCTATTATACATCTCCTTGATTCGTTAAATATACAAATTTACAGCACAGGGGGAACTTATGAGTTCATCACCCGCATGGGAGTAGACGCTTTATCTGTGGAATCCGTTACGGGATACCCGTCAATTTTAGGAGGAAGAGTAAAAACCCTGCATCCAAAAGTATTTGGAGGAATCCTCTCCAGAAGGGATAATGAGAACGATAATTATCAGATGGCACAGTATGAAATCCCTGCATTTGATTTGGTGATTGTTGACTTGTATCCCTTTGAAAAAACTGTTGCTGAAACGTCTGTTGAAAGTGATATCATTGAGAAAATCGATATCGGTGGTATTTCGTTAATCAGAGCTGCTGCGAAAAACTTCAGGGATGTTGTGGTAGTTCCATCCATGGATTATTACAATGAATTTAAAGAGCTGCTGGAGGTAAACAAAGGACAATTTTCTCAGGAAGAGAGAAAACGCTTTGCCGGATATGCCTTTAACGTAAGTTCGCATTACGATATGGCGATTTACAATTACTTCGGCAAGGAAGATCAGGAAAAAGCGCTTAAGATCAGTGAACCGGAGAGTAATACATTGCGGTATGGAGAGAATCCTCATCAGGCCGGAAAGTTCTTTGGAAGGCAGGAGGATGTTTTTTCGCAATTACACGGCAAGGCCCTTTCGTATAATAATCTGATAGACATTGAAGCTGCTATTGCGCTGATTATGGATTTTGAGGAAACGACCTTTGCGATTTTAAAACATACCAATGCCTGTGGATGTGCTTCAAGGCCGGAGTTACTTCCTGCTTATACCGACGCACTTGCCGGCGATCCTGTTTCGGCATATGGCGGGGTTTTTATCACCAACAGGGAGATAGATTTTCAAACGGCAGAAGAGATCAACAAGCTCTTTTTTGAGGTAATTCTTGCGCCCGGATATGACGAAGAAGCCCTTCAGGTATTGAAATCCAAAAAGAACAGAATTATCCTGAAAAAAAATAATTACCACTTTTCACCCACGCTTGTAAAAACCGCATTAAATGGCTATATTGTGCAGGATCGCGATTTGGCAACAGAAGGGGAAGATTCGTTTACTTTTGTTACTGACAGGAAGCCTGATGCACGGGAAACGAAAGACATAATTTTTGCAAATAAGCTTGTAAAACATACGAAAAGTAATGCCATAGTACTTGCAAACAACAATATGCTGATTGGCAGCGGAACAGGACAAACCTCACGCATTGATGCCCTGAAGCAGGCTATAGCGAAAGCTAAAGCATTTAACCTGGATCTGGAAGGCGCCGTGATGGCATCCGATGCTTTCTTCCCGTTCCCGGATAATGTTGAAGAGGCATGGAAAGCAGGAATAAGAACAGTCATTCAACCCGGAGGCTCAATTCGTGATCAGCTGAGTATTGATTTTTGCAATGAGCATGATATGTCGATGGTTTTCACCGGCGTACGCCATTTTAAACACTAAAACAAGAAACCATGGGAATGTTTTCCTTTTTAACGAAAGAGATCGCCATCGACTTAGGTACGGCGAACACAATAATCATTTACAACGATAAAGTTGTTGTGGATGAACCTTCTATAGTTGCACAGGAGCGATCCACCGGCAAAATCCTTGCCGTGGGAAAGCGTGCAATGATGATGCACGGAAAAACGCATGAAAACATTAAAACCATCCGTCCGCTTCGTGATGGTGTAATAGCAGATTTCCAGGCAGCAGAGCATATGATCCGGGAGATGATCAAAATGATCAACCCGAAGAAAACACTCTTTCCTCCGGCATTGAAAATGGTAATCTGTATCCCCTCAGGAATTACAGAAGTGGAAGAGCGCGCAGTAAAAGACTCTGCCGAGCAGGCCGGAGCGCGTGAAGTAAAACTGATTCACGAACCTATGGCTGCAGCAATCGGTATCGGTATCGATGTTCTGGAACCCACAGGAAACATGATTATCGACATCGGAGGCGGTACTTCTGAAATCGCAGTTATCGCACTCGGCGGTATCGTAAATAACAAATCCATCCGTATTGCCGGTGATGATTTTAACCTCGACATTGAGGAGTATATGCGCAAGCAGCATAACATAAACATTGGTGAACGCACGGCCGAACGTATTAAAATTGAGGTTGGTGCTGCCATGGAAGAGATTGACAACCCACCGGAGGATTATGCTGTGCATGGACGAGATATGCTGACAGGTATCCCGAAAGAGGTAATGGTAAACTACAAGGAAATTGCCCATGCGCTCGACAAATCTATTTCCAAGGTTGAAACAGCTGTTCTCAATGCCCTTGAGATGACACCTCCGGAGCTTGCAGCTGATATCTACCGCACCGGTATTTATCTCGCCGGTGGTGGTTCTATGTTAAGAGGTCTCGATAAGCGTATACATAACAAAACAAAACTCCCGGTGCACGTAGCTGAAGATCCCTTGAGAGCTGTGGCCAGAGGTACCGGTATTGCGCTTAAAAACTTTGATAAGTTTACTTTCCTTATCAAATAATAAACAGCCCGATAACCTATGCGCAATCTTTTTGCTTTCCTTCTCAGGTATAACCTGTTCATCATTTTCACAATCCTGATGGGGGTAAGTATCTGGATGTATCTTTCGTACAACAGCTATCAACGCAGCAGGCTTTTACAGGCTACAGCATCTTTTACAGCAAGAGTCACTGAAATTAATGACGGCATCGGCCGGTATTTTAACCTTTCGGAAGCGAATCAGCAACTTTCAGAAGAGAATGCACAGCTCAGAACACTTCTTGCTGCAAACTCCGATACGATAAACATAGCCGACACTTCAGCCACTATTAAGTATATCCCGGCAAGGGTTATCAGTAACTCTGTTAACAGAAAATATAATTACTTAATTATCGACAAGGGTAGGGCCCATGGTGTGCGCCCTGATCAGGGAGTAATATCAACAAAAGGTGTAGTAGGTATCATTACCGAAGTATCCAAAAATTACAGTAGTGCAATATCACTTATAAACCTTAACACACAGATAAGTGCCCGCTTAAAAAACACAATGGAGATAGGCCGCATTACCTGGGAAGGTGAAGATCCTTACCATACTCAGTTACTTGATATCCCAACACATATAGTTGTAAATAAGGGGGATACTATTGTGACC
Organism: Marinilabiliales bacterium; assembly: GCA_002869405.1. Lineage (GTDB taxonomy): Bacteria > Bacteroidota > Bacteroidia > Bacteroidales > BM520 > BM520. The sequence continues at coordinate 159 of PKSY01000195.1, read as the reverse complement.
AGCGGGTATTCGCACATTTTTTCTGCTGACATACCCATAGGAATAGTGGACAGTGTAAGTTTTCAAAGCGGAGATCATTTTTACAATATCAGAATAAAAACAGCAGAGAATTTTAATGCCTTGTATCATGTTTATGTGATTAATAATCCTGACTCAGAC
>PKSY01000166.1 GCA_002869405.1 Marinilabiliales bacterium | reverse complement strand
TGGCAGGAAAGGATTCAACTTTGTGATATTTACGGAGCTATCCACAGCTTTAGAAAAAAAGAGAAGACAATTCCTGAGCGCCCTGATCAACTCAAAGTCTATATCCCGGAGGGTGTGGAATATATCCGGAAAGGGAACATTTTCTGCCTGGAATGGAAGGATCGGGGCTGTATGCTGGATCATACCGGGCGATTTTTTCGGTATTAGTATAACACATCTAAGACCTATTGATTCTGTATGTTTGATGGAATTGCGGAAAAGTGAATTAATTTATGATCCTGATATTTCAACTCCTGCTTACCGGCATAGCATAATACAGTTTTTGCTGTTTTTTCCGAAAATACCTTTCTAATATAATTCAACCCTTTAAGAAGTGAAGGATGAAATGTTTCAGAAGACTTAATTTCATAGGCATCAATTGAAGTAATATTATCAACGATTAGATCTACTTCATTATGATTACTGTCCCGATAAAAATAAAACCGATCCCTTATTCCTCTATTATTTCCTGTCTTCACAGCTTCAGCAATCACCAAATTTTCAAAGAGAGCACCTCTTAATGGATGAGCTTGCAAATGTTCTTTCCTTGTAATTCCCAATAGCGAACACGCCAGCCCTGTGTCATAGAAATATATTTTAAATGACTTTATCAGGCGCTTATTAATATTAGAATAATATGGAGGTAGCTTGAAAATTATATATGATGTCTCCAAAATCGATAGCCATGAATTTATAGTATGTACAGAAACACCCGTTTCATTTGCAAGGTTGCTCGATGTAAATAATTGTCCCACTCTTCCTGCACAAAGCCTTATAAACAATCTGAATTTATCCAGCTCCCGAATATTTACAATTTGTCTCAGATCTCTTTCAACATAAGTTTCAATATAATCAGCATACAATCGATAAGGATCAATATTGTGGCTCCACAACCTGGGGTAAAAGCCTTTTAGCATTAGCTCATTTAAATTACTGGATTTAGATACCCCAACTTCAGAAAAAGTAAACGGGAAAAGTTTATATATAGCAGTTCTTCCTGCCAATGATTGGGTTATTCCACTCATTAGATTGAATTGCTGGCTTCCGGACAAGATAAACATTCCGGAATCATTTACCTCATCCACAATTCCCTGAATATAGGATAACAGTTCCGGAACCTTTTGAACCTCGTCCAGAATAGCACTGTTTTTTAAACTATTTAAAAAACCCACCGGATCATTTTTTGCCAACAACAATGTATCAGGATTTTCAAGAGAAATATATTCCATTTTTGGAAATAAATGTTTTAGAAGTGTTGTTTTCCCGGATTGACGTGGTCCGGTCAGTGTTACAACAGGAAATGAGTTTACTCCTCTTTTTATCTCTTTTTCCAGCGTTCTTTGGATATACATTTTATGCAAATTTGAAGTACAACTTCAAATATACATAAAATTTTGGTTACCTTGCATCATTCTAAATAGAAAAACAGGTATGTCATAAATGCTGTTTTTCGGTGCAAGTAGTCCTCTTTATTCTTATCTTTAGAAAATGAAAACACTGACAATAAAAATTGACAAGAAGATGCTCAGGGAAACAGAAGAGATCTGTAATACTACGGAAACTTCTGTGGAAGAGCATATTCATGCTGCATTATGCTGTTATAACAAACTAAGGCAAAAGGAGATAGAGCAAAATATCCATAAAGAGAAGTCAAAATGTGTGCTTGAAAACTCTCTGAAAATGCTTAAGGAGATGGAAGATATCGCAATATCCGATTGTTGTAAAAAATAGCTTCCTGACAATAATTACTTTGTATCATCCATGATAAATCTGTTCAAAATGACGACACGGATAATATCCCTTATTTTCATAATCATAATTACCCTTTCGGGATGCACAGAGCCGGAATCTCCCGAACTTGCGGTATGGGTTCACGGAAGGGAGACCACTACCTCAGCTGAGTGGGACAGTCTTTTCAGCATGATGTCGGAGCATGGTGTCAGAACTGCTTTGATTGGCGGAAATCCGACAATTATTGAGAGAGCGGTAAATCATGCCATACCATACCATGTGAATGTACAGGCATGGATCTGGGCGTTAAACCGCGGTGATGCAAAACCAGAGTGGCTGAGTGTTAACCGCAAAGGCTGGTCGCTCGCAGATAGCATGGCCTATGTGGGATACTACAAATTTATGTGTCCCATTCTCCCTGAAGCAAGGCAGTTTCTCAAAAATAAAGTTCTGGAACTTTCTGAAATCGAGGGACTGCAGGCAATCCATCTCGATTACATCCGCTACGTTGATGCTATTCTTCCTGTAGGATTACAACCAAAGTACGGACTGGATCAGTATGAAGTTTTCCCGGAATACGACTATGGGTATCACCCGGCAATGTTAAAAGCCTTTGAAGAGGAGTATGGCTATAATCCACTCGACCGGGATGCAGCAAATGATACGCTGTGGCTGCAATTCCGTCTCGACCAGGTAACAACGCTGGTGAATGAGATTGTGGAAGAGGTTCACCTTAGCGGGAAACAGCTTACTGCCGCAGTTTTTCCAACTCCGGAAATGGCAACCCGCATGGTACGGCAGCAATGGAACCACTGGCATCTCGACAGGGCATACCCCATGGTGTATCACAATTTCTATAATGAAGATAACGCCTGGATTGAAAAGGTGATGAAAGAGAATAAAGCTGCCGTGGATTTCCCGGTGAGCTGCGGACTTTATCTTCCTGCAATGAAAGACAGTACAGAATTTGTCTCTGCAATCCAAAGTGCGCTCAGGGGCGGAGCAGATGGTATCGCCATCTTCGAAGCTCACGGTCTAAAACCATGGCACTGGAGCTACCTTAAAACCCTGAAATAGGGTTTTTCATTTCACAAAAAAACGGCTCCTGACTTTGACAATTAATATTTTTCAATTATATAAGTATCAATATATCAAAGACATGTGAAAATTGTATACTTATTTTGGGTGGCGCATTGAAAAAAATAAGGAACACGGTGTTTCACTGAGTACACACGGAGGTTAACGGAGTTTTAGTGCTGCATTATCAACCTAATGCTCCCAATAATCCTGCTCCTAACCCTAAGTGTACAGTCTATGCCCAAAATAATTTTCTTGTAATATCATTAATTACATACAATGATGCGCTGTGTTGGTGTTTTTAAATAAAATAACCATTTAAAAAGTACCTATTCAATACTAAAAAGATCTGCATTCCTCCGTGAGACCCCGTGCTTCCTCGGTGAAACTCAGTGTTCCTTAACAAGGAAAAAGTAAAATCCTTTGCATTTGATCAATGATATATAATATTTGAGTGCATATTTAGGGTAACGCATTGTCGAAGTCAGGAAATAGGGTTTTTCATTTCACAAAAAAACGGCTGTCTCAAAAAGAAACAGCCGTCAATCTATCTATAAAATAAATATTCTGAATACAAGCTGAAGTTTACAGCAGGAAGCTCAGCATGATACCGGCAGCAACAGCAGAACCGATAACACCAGAAACGTTTGGCGCCATAGCATGCATAAGCAGGTGATTTGAAGGATCATATTTCAAACCTTCGTTTTGCACCACCCTTGCACTATCAGGCACAGCAGAAACTCCTGCCGCTCCGATGAGCGGATTAATTTTCTTATCGCCTTTAAAGAAAACATTCATAAGCTTGGCGAAAAGTACCCCACCGGCAGTGGCAATCATAAATGAAAGTGCTCCAAGAACAAATATCAGCAGTGAAGTATCTTTCAAAAACACAGTTGCCTGCGTTGATGCGCCCACAGTAAGACCCAGAAGAATGGTTACAATATCAATCATGGCATTGCTGGCAGTAACTGCAAGACGTTTGGTAACTCCACTCTCTTTCAAAAGGTTTCCAAAGAAAAGCATACCTAAGAGAGGAAGTGCAGAAGGAGCAATGAAGCAAGTCAGTAACACACCAATCAGAGGGAAGAGAATTTTCTCAAGTTTACTGACGGCACGTGGAGGTGCCATTCTTATTACCCGTTCTTTCTTGCTGGTAAGCAGACGCATGATTGGTGGCTGAATCACAGGAACAAGTGCCATATATGAGTATGCCGCAATGGCAATAGGTCCGATAAGGTTCATCACAGTAGTTCCGTCAGGCAGAAGGTTTATACCATTAGCCAGTTTCGAAGACATAAAAATCGCTGTCGGGCCGTCAGCACCACCAATGATACCGATTGCTCCGGCTTCGGGAGGGGCAAAACCGAGCGCCAGTGCGCCCCAGAAGGTGATAAAGATACCTACCTGTGCGGCTGCACCAAGAATCATAAGACGAGGATTGGAAATCAGCGAACTGAAGTCTGTCATCGCACCAATGCCCATAAAAATCAAAGGAGGATAAACTCCGGAGGTAACTCCGAAATAGAGGTAATTCATCACACTGCCGGGTTCATACAATCCGACTTTTAACCCTGCGCCTTCCATAAAGGGAATGTTACCCAGGAGGATACCAAATCCGATGGGTATCAGAAGCAGAGGCTCATAGTCGTATTTTATGGCTAAAAAGATAAAGAAGAGCCCTACGAGAATCATCACTATATGGCCCAAAGTAGCATTCTTAAATCCTGTATAGTTCCAGAATTTCTTAATACCCTTTGTGGACGCCGTGGAAAAATCATCGTCGTAGCTCATATGAATATCCTGACCCTGAGGCGTGGCATCCACCATTGCAGTCTCTTCAACAGGTGCAGCATTTAATGCCGGAACATTGAAGATTGCCTGTGCTCCAAAGATCAGAATACCGAAGATTGCGGTTACTAATATAAATTTCTTCATAATATTCACTGCTATGCAATTTCTATTAATGTGTCTCCCTGGAGTACACTGTCACCAACATTAACTTTTATGGATTTCACAACACCATCAGCTTCAGCCATAACATCATTTTCCATTTTCATGGCTTCATAAACCAGTAATTTCTGACCTTTAGCCACTGCATCACCTTCTTTAATAAGGATGCTGATAATATTTCCCGGCAAAGGTGCTTTAATAGTATGGCTTCCGCCACCGCCTGATGCTGCCGGTGCTTCAACATTTGTTTTGCGTGTGGGCACGGTTGAGCGAACCAGTGTTGGTGTTTTTGTTGTTGATTTGGCATGATGAACCTCTACATCGTAAAGCGTACCATTAACTTCAATCTTTGCGATGTTACCTTCATAGGCGTGAAGATTTACATCATAGGTGTTGCCACTAATTGTGAAACTATATTTTTTCATTACGGAAACGGTTATTTTCGTTTATCAAAATATGAATTCATTTTTGCTGCATGCGCACTCCATGGAGAATAGCGCTTGGAAACTTTTTTAATGGTGATTTTACCACTTTCCTGGTCATGAATTTCATCAAAGAAAAGGTATATCGCCATGCTGATTGCAGCATTCACTTCTCCGGAGAGTTCTACCTCTTCCTGAGCACCTTTTTTGACTTTCCCTCCACGACGCAGCTTTACCTGCAGCAGTTTTGGTAATCCTCGGTAAATATAGCTTAACAGTACCAGGGCAGAGAAAACAATGATAATCCCTACAATACCTGTTGTAATGCCAAAGCCATTAATATTCGACCAATCCCATGTGATTGCTAAAGTGAAAAAATGCATAGTTTACTTTTTTTATAGTGGGATGTTTGAATGTTTCTTTGGAGGCAATTGCTCTTTCTTGGTAGCAAGAGTCTGCAAGGCACGGATGATACGGAAACGTGTATTACGTGGTTCAATAACATCATCAATATACCCATATTTTGCTGCCTGATACGGATTAGCAAAGAGGTCGATATATTCAGTCTCTTTATCCGCAATATATTTAGCTTTTTCTTCCGGATCTTCAATTTTTGAAGCGTTTCTTCCTTCAAGTACTTCGATAGCTCCCTTGGCACCCATAACGGCAATCTCTGCTGTTGGCCATGCATAGTTCATATCTCCGCGAAGTTGTTTACAGCTCATTACATCGTGGGCACCACCGTAAGATTTACGCAGCGTAACTGTGATTTTTGGTACTGTGGCCTCACCATAAGCAAACATCAGCTTGGCACCGTGAGTAATAATTCCGCCATATTCCTGAGCACTGCCGGGAAGGAAACCGGGAACATCAACCAACGTTACCAGAGGCACATTAAAACTATCGCAGAAGCGCACAAAACGTGCTGCTTTACGTGAAGCCTCAATGTCGAGAACTCCGGCAAGGTAATTTGGCTGGTTAGCAACAATACCTACGGGGTGACCATTAAATTTAGAGAATCCAACAACGATATTTTTTGCATAATCGCGATGCATCTCTAGAAATTCCTGATCATCAACAATATTGTAAATAACATCCTTTACATCGTATGGTTGATTGGGGCTCTCCGGAATAATCTCGTTCAGCACGTCCTCAACTCTGTCGATAGGATCAGTGGCTTCAGTAATTACAGGGTCTTCCATGTTATTATTTGGAAGATATTCAATCAGCTTGCGAATCATCAGCAGTCCTTCCTCTTCCGATTGCACTTTAAAGTGAGCCACACCGGATTTGGATGCATGAACATCAGCGCCACCAAGGTCTTCTGTGGTGATATCCTCACCGGTAACAGTTTTGGTAACCTTAGGGCCGGTAACGAACATGTAAGAAGATTTTTCTGACATAATGATCACATCAGTAAGCGCAGGGCTGTACACCGCACCACCGGCACAAGGGCCGAAGATGGCACTAATCTGCGGGATAACTCCTGATGCGAGGATGTTACGCTCGAAAATCTCTGCGTAACCTGCGAGGCTGTTTACACCTTCCTGGATACGCGCACCACCACTGTCGTTAATACCGATAAGCGGTGCACCGACTTTCATGGCCTGATCCATGATCTTGCAAATCTTCTGTGCGAAAGTCTCAGAAAGAGAACCTCCCATCACGGTAAAGTCCTGTGAAAAGACAAATACCAGACGACCGTCGATGGTTCCCTGACCTGTTACCACACCATCGCCGAGAAACAGGGTCTTTTCAAGACCGAAGTTTGTACAACGATGAGTTACGAACATGTCATACTCTTCGAAAGAACCTTCGTCGAGGAGGATGTCAATACGTTCACGGGCGGTAAATTTGCCCTTTGCATGCTGTGATTCAATGCGCTTTTCGCCGCCACCGAGTTTTGCTTTTTCCCGTAACTCGATGAGCTGTTTTAGCTTGTCCTGATTGCTCATGCTTTGATTATAGTTTATAGTGCCTTATTGGGTTTATTTTGATTTGTCTTCACAAAGTTCTGTTAATACTCCATGNAATGCAATATCGAGGCCCTCAGCTCCTTTGCGGGGAGTCTTGTCGATTAACCGGATGCCTTTGGCCTCAGTCTCTTCCAGCGCCTGCTCCAATCCTTCCACTGCAAATGCCATATGGTGAATTCCCTCACCCTTCTTTTCAATAAACTTGCCGATAGGTCCTTCGGGATCTGTGGACTCCAGAAGCTCTATTTTTGTCTGGCCTACCATGAAAAAGGCAGTCTTCACTTTCTGCTCTTTTACCTCTTCAATGGCATAACATTCCAGTCCTAATACTTCTTCATAATATGGAATACTCTCTTCAAGGCTTTTTACAGCGATTCCAATGTGTTCAATATGAGTAGGTTTCATGGGTATAATAATTTTTGCAAAGGTACTACACTAATTTATTCATGAAAGAAAATTCATTATTTTTTTCATACTTAGAAAAGTTCTAAATACTGTATATAAAAACCTGTATTACAGATGTTTATACTTAATGGGTTTTGAGGTTTATAACCTCTTGCAACCCGGTTAATGCATTTTTTAGCATTTCTCTCGGGCAAGCGACATTCAAACGCATGAACCCACTGCCTTCATCTCCGAAATCCATACCACTGTTAAGCGCAAGCCCTGCATCCTCAATCATCATCATTTTAATCGCATCATGATCCATTTTCAATGCACGGAAATCAAGCCACAAAAGATAAGTTGCCTCCGGCTCACGGAAAGTCACAGATGGGATATTATCCGCAAGAAACTCCTTAACAAACTGTATATTTCCACGAAGGTAAGCAAGCAGCTCTTCAAGCCATTCCTCACCACCCTCATAGGCTTTTTGCAGTGCAAGCACGCCAAATAAATTGGCATGGATATGATAGCGGTTCATGATATTATCAAACTTCTGCTTCAGGTCATCATTTTCGAAAACCATATACGCCGTAAAAAGACCACCGAGGTTAAATGTCTTGCTGGCAGCCATACAGGTTACGATCTGTGGCATTTCTGATTCCTGAATACCCGCTGTAACAAGGTGTTTTCTATCTCCAACAATGAGGTCGGCATGGATTTCATCACTTATCAGAATAACATTGTATTTTGCACACAGCTGAAGCATCTTTCTCAGCTCCATCTCATTCCAGTCGCGGCCCACGGGGTTGTGGGGATGACAAAGGATCATCATCTTCACATTATCAGCGAGTTTTATCTCCAGGTCCTGAAAATCAATATGGTAGTATCCGTTCTCATCGCATATAAGACTATTTCTCACCAGCTCTCTTTCATTGTCCTTTACGATAGAGTAGAAAGGGTGGTAAACCGGAGTCTGGATAAGTATTTTGTCGCCGGGATTAGTGATAGCATCGGTAAGCAATGCCAATCCGGGGACGATTCCCGGGCAGAAAGCAATCTGTTCCTTTTTGATGTTCCAGTTATGGCGCTGTTTATTCCATGCGATGATGGAATCAAACCAACCCTCAGGAATCATGGTATAGCCATAAATTGGATGATCTGCGCGTTCTTGAATGGCGTTTGATACTGCCGGCGGGCAGGCAAAATCCATATCTGCAACCCAGAAAGGTTTCAGGTCAGATTTTCCAAACAGCATCTCCAGACCATCATATTTAAAAGAGTCTGTTCCTGTCCTGTCTATCTGTTTATCGAAGTTGAATTTCATGGTTGTTCTTTTGGCTACGAAATTACCATTTATTAAATAATTTTTGATGTGATATTTTTATTAAAAAGGCTATTTCACAAAGATCCACCGAGGAGACACGAAGAACCACAAAGTTCAAATAAAATTGAACTTCTCAGTGGCTCTCAATGCCTTCATTGTGGTTCTTTGTGTAATAATTAATTAGAATCGTATCTTTAACGGAATAAAACAGGGTCGCAGATTGTCAAAGATTTTGGATTTAAACAGAAAGCACGTGGGTGTACAGTTGGAACTTTCTGATATACAGCTTATAGAAAAGGTGCAGGAGGGTGATTTATCTGCTTTTGAGATCATCATGTCTCGGCATAAACCGAAAGTCGCAGCTGTGATTATGGGGATGCTCGGAGATGCAGATGCTACTGAAGATGTTGGGCAGGAGGTATTTATCAGATTCTTCAGAACAATCGATAAGTTTAAAGGCGATTCTGAATTATCAACATACCTGATACGAATCGCTATCAACCTCTCAATAAATGAAATCAATAAAAGAAAAAGAAGACATTATGTTTCTTTTGATGATCTCTACTCTTCCGACAGCTCTGACCCTCATGACAGAGAGAACAGCCCCGACAACAGAGACCTCAGGGAGATCCTCGACAGGGCTATACAAACGCTGGATTCCAAATACCGTAAAGTAATTGTATTGCGACTGGTAAACGGCTACAGCACAAAAGAGACTGCAGAGATTCTGGACTTGCCGCTGGGAACAGTGCTGTCGCGGCTGGCCCGGGGACAAAAAAAACTGCAGGAAATATTAAAACCATTTTATAATAATGAGGCTACTCACTTAAACACACTATAAGATGAACAGGATAGAAAAATTAATGTATCGGTCACTTGACGCGCGGCTCACTGAAGAGGAGAGCAAAACGCTGAAAAGGGCGCTGCAGGAATCACCACAGTTGCAGTCACGTCTTGACGAGATTACAGCACTGCGTGAGGCAGCAAAGAGTGATGGTCATGAATTCAGTCCGTGGTTTGATGCTAAAGTGATGCATACCATAAAGGAATTACAGCAGAATGGCATAAAAGCATTCCCGTTTCAGGCTTACAGAACAGCTACTATCGTGGGGTTTGCCGCTATTGCTGCCATGCTGGTGATTGCGCTTATCTTCAATGGATCGCTATCCATAAACTCCATAACAGGTCTTGACTCCATAAACTCAGAAAATCTTACTGCATTTCTTGCATTCGACTTTTAAATTTGAAGCTATGAAAAAGTTTTTTCCTTATCTCCTTGCTGCCACCATGCTGATTGCCGGTTTCTTTATCGGAATGTTTACGGTTGGGCAAATCACCAGAAACAGAATCGAACGGTTCTCCTCAGTGCGCACTCCTGAAAACTTTAAGCAGCATATGATTCAAGAATTGAATCTTACACCGGAACAACAGAAACTTATTGATCCTATCCTTGAAGCACATGGTGAAAGTCTGAGAAAAATCACCACAGATTTCCGTAAAACCTTTTCTGAAGAACAGGAAAAGCTACATTCACAGCTGGACCCCATCCTTACCGATGAACAGAAAAAGATCATACAAAAAAGAAAGCAGGAGTTTGAACGTGGTTATAAAAAAGATAGTCGTGATGGTAAAAGAAGGCCGGGGAGCCGTGGTGAACATCGGAAATATCATGATGCGGAAAGAGGATTCGACGGACCTCCACCGGAACCATGCAGACAAGATTAGTCAAATATATACTTAACTAAATCGTTTAAGTAATTCCTTTGCCACCTCAACCCACTTCTGTATCTTTGCGCAAAAGTGCGCAATGAAAGTCCTGACATTCTATACCCGTGAGTTTAGCTATACTCCCGCAGTCAAATCGCTGGATTCCGCGCCTGAAGTATCTGAAGGCAACACTATCCATGATGCTGTGCTCGCTTTGATTCAGGTGGAAGAAGATGATGAAGATAAAGACCTCAAAAGCCGTGAAAAGAAACTGGCAAACCACCTTAAATGGGTAACAAGAAAGAATAAGTCGAAAAACATTATCCTCCACTCTTTCGCTCATCTCGGCGAGTCAAAAGCCTCACAGGAATTTTCCAAACAGATTCTTGATGCTGCTGAAGTACGTCTGCAAAATGGCGGATATACAACGCATCAAACACCTTACGGATACTTCCTTGACCTGAAAATTGATGCCCCGGGATTTTCTCTCGCCCGTGTCTGGCAATCACTATAAAAACACACTTCAATGACATATTTCAACTCCATAGTAGAACAGAAGTTTCATGAACGCTCTCCATGGAAATCTATCTCTACAAAAATCCCATATGTGACGGTAAATAATTTCCCGGAGCTGGGACTTCTGACAGCATTTCGGTTCATAGAGTGGGCCAATGAAAACCCCACCGGACTCATAAGTCTCCCCACAGGAAAAACACCGGAGTATTTCATCAAATACACCCAATTCCTGATGGAGAACTGGAATGGGCAAAAGAGCGTAGATCTGCGCACAAAGTGGGAACTTAACCATCTGCAGCGTCCTGATCTCAGCAAGCTGGAATTTGTACAGATCGATGAATTCTATCCCATCAGCCCGGCGCAGCACAACAGCTTCTACAACTATGTGATGAACTTCTACGTCAAGGGCTTTGGGCTGGATCCCAAGAAGTGCCTGCTCATAAACAGCGATGATATTCCGCTTTATAACGGTATGAAGTATAGTGATGTGTTTCCCAACTCGGAGATTGATTTAAGTTTGCGTTACCGCGATGCAAAAAGCCGTATGGAAGAGATTCAGCAGCAGTCGGTACTTATGATTGATAACTGGTGCAGCGGGTATGAAGCCGCCATCCGTGACAAAGGTGGCATTGGTTTCTTCCTTGGCGGGATAGGCCCGGATGGTCACATCGCCTTTAACACCCGTGGCTCCGATCACTACTCCACTACCCGTCTCACGCCCACTAACTTCGAGACTCAGGCAGTTGCTGCCGGAGATCTTGGTGGCATTGAGGTGGCAAAGAAACGACTCGTCATAACCATCGGTCTCAGCACCATAACAAGTAATGAGGATGCAGTTTCCATTATCTTTGCCGCCGGAGAAGCTAAGGCCGACATTGTAAAGAGCTCACTGGAGAACACTCCTGATGTGAAGTATCCGGCCACTGTGTTGCAACGCCAGCCCAACAGCCGATTCTACCTCACCACAGGCGCAGCATGCAAGCTCAGTGATGCCGTCGAACATGCTTATCTCTCCACTCCATGGAACCACAGCAAAACAGAACGTGCCGTCATCGACCTTTGTATCAACATTGATAAATACGCTCACCACATCACTATGGACGACCTTAAAAACGACCAGTGGTGTTCAAAAATCCCTGACCTTTCGGAACAAACTGTTCCATCTGTGATCAATAGCGTAAAAGAGAAGATTGCTCGTGGGATGATGAAGGATAAAAACCAGCGGATCTATCATACCGGTCCGCATCACGATGACATTATGCTGGGCATGATGCCCCACACCACCCGCCAGGTAAGAGAAGCTTCCAATGAGGTCCATTTCTCCGTCCTTACATCCGGTTTTACTGCGGTGACAAACAGCTTTATCATCAAAATCCTGGAAGCGTCACTGGAATTACTGAACGTTGGTCGTATTGAGATGATTAAGTACCCTGATTTCTTCGAGGTTGGTTATAGTAAGAAGTGGGATAAGGATGTGTACCATTTCCTCAATAATGTGGCGAAACGCAACGAAGATGGGAAGATGCGTGGTATCGTCCACCGCGCAGTTCGCAGCATCGTTAAGATATGGGAAGTAATCAATGAAGAAGAGCTTCAAAATACAATACATGAAATTATAACAACACTTCAGGATAGTTACGACGGCAGCAAAAACCCTGAAAAGATCCAGAAGCTCAAGGGGATGATCCGCGAGTTTGAAGAGGAGCTGGTATGGGCACATTACGGCGTACCGGTTAGTAACATACACCACCTGCGACTGGGATTCTATAAAGGAGATATTTTCACAGAGCAACCCGATAAAAACCGTGACATCATTCCGATGTTGGAGGAGTTGAGAAAACATCAGCCCACCATCCTTAGCCTTGCAATGGATCCGGAAGGTTCCGGCCCCGACACTCACTATAAAGTCCTCCAGGTAATCGCCGGAGCAGTGAAAGAGTGGCAGAAAGAGAAAGACCTCTCTAACCTGAGAATTATTGGTTATCGCAACGTGTGGTTTAAGTACCACCCTGCAGAAGCAGACATCATGGTTCCCGTCTCACTCAACGCCATGGACGTGCTGCAAAACTCCTTCACCGACAGCTACCTCAGTCAGGTAAACGCCTCGTTCCCAAGCTATGAGTACGATGGCAAATTCTCCGAGCTGACACAAAAAATCTGGGTAAACCAGCTCAACCAGGTGCAGTATGTATTAGGCAAGAACTATTTCTAT
>PKSY01000092.1 GCA_002869405.1 Marinilabiliales bacterium | reverse complement strand
GGATTATTGTGATCCAGGGGCTGAGTTACGGCCAGCTCAAAAAAATCTTCAAAGCCTGCCTGACCCTTCTCATATTTAATAACTTCCACGCCTTCAAGGCGATCAATTTTCTTTAAAAGTCTTACATTAACCTCATCTTGCTGAGCAAATGTAAACGCAACGAAAAGTGTTGCGACAACTGTTAATAAAACTCTTTTCATAACTGATTATCTAATTATAAAACCTTTTCTTAACGGATCCTCTGGATCAAACCAGAAAGTATTCATACCGGTAATTGAAGCCGTTCCTGTGACTTCGGGAATCACGGCACTGTGAGAGCCAAAAGAAGTTTCCGCAACAACTTCAACATCCATCAGCGTATCAAGGATACTCTCAATTGTAATTTTTTGTCGCAGTTGAATATCACCCTTGGCATAGTGTAATGCTGCACGTGCACTTACCCCGCTGCCGGTTGGAGAACGATCTACTTCGCCATCGGCGAAGATGCACACATTGCGACTGTGGTGCATAGGATTATGTGCCTTTCCTGTGAAGATTGTTCCGTATAAAAAACTCAGGTCTTCCTCATAAGGATGATTTATTGTGTATTTCTCCATCACAGTATGCTTTATTTTACGTCCGGCGTCAATCAGTCTGTTCACATTTCCGGGTGTAAGATCAAGACCGAGTACATCTGCATCTGCGAAAGCATAAAAAGCACCTCCAAAAGCCACATCAAAAAGCACTTTCCCAAGTCCGGGTACTTCGATTTTCTCATCTCTGTAAAGAAGAAAAGAGGGTACATTCTGAAACGTCACATACTCCACAACTCCGTTTTTTCGGAAGGCTTTAGAGAATATTTTCCACGGTGGAGCATCAATGACAAGCTCCGGATTCTCACCATCACCAGCAATCAAACCTGTATCAAACACCAGCTTTGTAAGTGCAATAACAGCGTGTCCACACATAGTTGAATAACCTTCGTTATGAAGGAAGAAAGTACCAAAATCCGCATCCTCACTCACGGGATCAGTAATTACGGCACCATACATATCAGCATGACCACGGGGCTCCCACATCAATCCTGTACGAATGTCATCAAGATTATTGCGAAAGAATCGTCTTTTCTCAAGAATCGTATCTCCGGGCAGCTTATCAATACCTGAAGTAATCACACGTAGTGGTTCACCGCAGGTGTGCAAATCAATGGTTTTTATCTCCTGCCAACCTTCGGGAGGTAACCATTTCCAGTTTTTAAAAAACCCGGCGGTATGTTTCATGACGCATTAACTTTACGTAAACGAAATGGTATCTGAGCAAGTATCATCCCTGCCAGCATAAGGCAACATCCGAATAAGGCACGATTATCCAGTGTTTCATGGAGGATCCAGACACCACCAATTACGGCGAAAACAGCCTCTGTACTTAAAATAATTGCTGCCGGAGCAGGTTTTGCATATTTCTGGCCAACAACCTGCAAGGTATATCCTACTCCCACAGAAACAAGACCACCATATAATATTGGTACCAGTGCCTGCTCTATTCCGTCTAAGGAAATTGTTTCAAAAAGCAGTGCTGCTGTAGCACTCATCAATCCGCAGGTAAAAAACTGCACCACACTGATTTTTAATGCATTGTACATCCCTGTAACATGACCTATAACAAGAACATGCACAGCAAAGAATACTGCAGAGATTAATACCAGGATATCACCATAATTAATATTAAAATCCTCTGTTACAGAAAGAAAATACATACCTACCACAGCCATTAATGCTGCAAACCAGACTACCGGGGAAGTTTTATGTTTCAGAAAAAGCCCGAGAATCGGCACAAAAATCACGTATAAACCTGTAATAAAACCTGCATTACCGGCAGTAGTGTATACAATCCCTATCTGTTGAAACGAAGATCCTGCAAAGAGTGCAATTCCCGTCAGTATTCCCCAAAGGTAAAAATGCCGCGTATTGTGCGGTTTGTAGGTAGTCCCCTTTGCATCAGGCAAAAGCCGGATCAGGGGTAACAGCGAAATTGCCCCAAGGAAAAACCGTATTGCATTAAAGGTAAAAGGACCAATGTGCTCCATACCCATACGCTGCGCCACAAAAGCAAAACCCCAAACAGCAGCCGTGAGCAGCAGTATCAGTGATGATTGTATTGTTTTTCCTTTCATCTATAAATCATTATGTGCAGTACGACGAATAATTTCATTTTGCAGATCTTCGCCAAGGTCATTAAAATAGTCGCTGTATCCTGCCACGCGCACAATTAAATCACGATAGTTTTCAGGATTCTTTTGTGCATCACGAAGTGTATCGGCATCCACCACATTAAACTGTATATGATGACCGTCGAGGCGGAAATACGCCCTTATCAGCGAAGTCAGCTTGAGATAACTTTCATGCCCTGTAAAAAACGATGGAGAGAACTTTTGATTCAACAAAGTACCACCTGTTTTTATATGATCAATTTTTGAAGCCGATTTAATCACAGCCGTAGGACCCTGTGTATCCGTACCCTGAAACGGAGATATTCCTTCTGAAAGCGGCTGCCGTGCAAGACGACCATCAGTGGTAGCCTGCATCACAGAACCAAAATAAACATGTGAAGTTGTGGGAAGCAAATTAATGCGAAACTTACCACCGCGGGCAGTATCGCGGTCATTAACCGCATCATAAAATGCATTAAAAATCATAACAGCCTGCGCATCAGCGTAATCATCATCATTACCATATTTGGGAGTTTCATAAATCAACTTTGCCCGAAGCGCATCATGACCCTCAAAATTATCTTTTATGGCAACCAACAGCTCCGTCATAGTAACATCATGATTGTCAAAAACATGATGCTTTATGGCAGTCAGCTGATCTGTCAGGCTTCCCAGACCGACGCCCTGAATGTAGGATGTATTGTACCGGGCGCCGCCATTGTTATAATCAACACCATTTTTAATACAATCCTCAATAAGTATTGAAAGAAATGGTACAGGCAGGTAATTGGCATACAATTTCTCAATCATATTATTACCCTTGATTTTTATGGTGATGAAATGATTCATCTGTCTCTTCCATGCCTCAAAGAGTTCATCAAAAGAGTTAAATGACTCAGGACTACCGGTCTTCAGTCCAATCTGTTTATTGGTATGAGAATCAAAACCATTATTCAGGGTTATTTCGAGAATCTTTGCCAAATTAAAATACCCGGTAAGCATATAAGCTTCAGTGCCAAATGCACCACTCTCCACGCAACCGCTGGCGCCTCCATTGCGTGCATCCTCAACACACTTACCCTGCCGCATTAGCTCCTGCACAATAGCATCGGTATTAAATATTGAAGGCTGCCCGAAGCCTGTTTTTACAATTTTCAGTGCCCGGTGAATCAGCGCATCGGGGTTCTTCTTGCTTACCTGAACCATACTGCCGGGCTGCAACAAACGCATCTCTTCAACGGTATCCAGAATCATATAACTCATAGTATTTGCCGCATCGGAGCCATCGCTTTTTACACCGCCAACATTTATAAGAGCAAAGTCGGTATAAGTATTACTCTCAAGTGCTGTAACCCCGATTTTGGGTGGCGACGGATGATTGTTGAACTTAATCCAGAAAGCCTGCAACAGCTCTCTGGCCTGTTCATCTGATAAGGTTCCGTTTGTAATACCCTCACTGTAATAGGGATACAGATGCTGATCAAGACGACCGGGATTAAATGAATCCCAGGGGTTCAGCTCCGTTACCACACCAAGATGGATGAACCAGTAGTATTGAAGCGCCTCCTGGAATGTTTCAGGACGCTGCTCAGGGACTTTCCGGCAGATACGTGCCATTTCCAGAAGTTCACCACGGCGCTGTTCATCGGTCTCTTCACCGGCAAGTTCCATCAACTTTTCCGAATGTCGTTTGGCATACATAATTATTGCATCACAAACCACAAGCATGGCTTCAAGCTCTTCCAGCCGTTCCAGTGCTCTGTTGTCGCTTTCAAAATCCAGCGCATCAATTGCAGCATTTATCTCATCAGCAAACTCAGCAATTCCCTGGCGATATATTTTATTCCCGCAGACCGTATGCCCCGGGGCACGCTGCTCCTGGAATTCAGTAAAGATCCCTGCAGCATACGCATCATGCCAATCATCTGACATCCTTGCCATTACACGGTCGCGCTGTGTTTTCCCTTTCCAGAAAGGAATTATGGTCTCTTCGTAAACCCTACGCATATAATCGTCAGATTTAAAGAAAACCTTCTCTCTGTTATGGAGTATTTCCAAATCCTCCATTGAGTGCAGGCATATCTCTGGGTATGTGGGAGTTGCTTTTGGCGCAGGTCCGCGCTCACCAACAATTAACTCACCATCAGAAATATGAATATGCTTGTGTTTTAAAATATATTCAAACGATCGGGCTCGTTGCATTGGCACCGATAAGCCACGGGCTTCGTCCGATTTATAAAATGCTGTAATGAGTTCGGCCCTTTCCGGGGAAAGGATATTCGGAGCATTAAGGCTCTCATCCCGCAATCTTTTTATTCTTTCTGTAATCATAATATTCAAATTAAACTATCCTCCAATGGTCACTTTATAACCGGCATTGCGAAACACCTCAGCAAAAGCATTTGTCTGCTCTTCATCGGGTTCTGCTATGCCGTCCATTTTATTCTCCATATTAAACCGCACATATTTATTGGCAGCGATTTTATGGTAGGGAAGAATATCCACCGCGTCCACAGCTGTTGCTATAGGCTGCAATGTTGAAAGGTATTTCACAGCAATTTCGTCAGTGCCGTTGATGGAAGGGATGTATGGAATACGTACTCTTATTCTGCCACCACTATCAGCAACAAGCCGGAGATTTTTCAGCACCGTGCTCAGCATAGCACCGGTATACTTCAAATGCTCAGACTCATTCATATGCTTGATGTCGAAAAGGTAGAGGTCGGCAAATGGCATTGACGCGGCCATCACAACAGAATTCACATATCCACAAGTATCAATGGTAACATGAAATCCGCGCTGTTTTAAAATTGGTAACAGCTCCATGATAAATTCATGCTGTAGCAGGGGTTCTCCACCTGAAAGAGTTATTCCGCCATTTGATTCATCCATAAAAACACGATCCTTCTCCAGTTCCTGTACCAGTGCTTCCACAGTGTACGCTTTACCCAACTCTTGCTTCACAGTTATACGCTTCTCCCCCATCGCCACCTCTTTATTAATCAAGGTTGATTCAGGATCTATACCCTCAGGATTGTGGCACCACCAGCACCGCATGGGACAGCCTTTAAAAAACACCGTAGTGCGTATTCCGGGACCGTCGTGCAGCGCAAAACGCTTTATGTCAAAGATAATCCCTTCCATTATTCAAAAGCCTTGCGGCGCTCCTCTTCAACTTCATTAACTGATTTTGCAAGTGGTTTTCCCAACAGACGGGCACCATCTTCCGTAATCAGAAAATCTTCTTCATTACGCATACCGCCAAAATCCTTATACCTAAAGAGCTTATCATAATTGATAAATTCTTTAAAACGATTTTCATCATGCCATTTTTTCATCAGATCCGGGATAAAGTAGATTCCGGGTTCAATGGTCAGCACAAATCCGGGTTCCAGTTTTCGTCCCAAACGAAGAGATTTAAGCCCAAACATGGTGCTTTTAGGTTCACCATCGTAACCGACCCACACCTCTCCAAGATCTTCCATGTCATGCACATCAAGACCCATCATGTGACCGAGACCGCAGGGAAAGAACATGGCATGAACTCCCAGATCTACCATATCATCCACATTACCTTTAAGGAAGCCTTCATCTTTCATACCCTGAGCAATAGTGCGGCATGCTTCAAGGTGCACATCCCTGAAAGCTATTCCGGGCCTGAGCATGGAAATGGCTTTGTTGTGTGCAGCAAGTGCTATATTATAGAATGTCTTCTGCTCTTCGGTAAATGTTTTTCCAACAGGGAAAGTGCTCGACATATCGCCGGCATACCCCATGGCCGTTTCGGCACCACAATCGAGCAGGAAGAGCTTACCCTCCTCCAGTGTGTTGCCGTGGTAGTGATTATGCAACGTTTGTCCGTTTATGGTGGCAATTACAGGAAACGAAAGTTGACCTCCTGCAGCCTGCGCAATTCGGGTGACCTCAGCAGCAATCTGCGATTCAGTCATTCCGGGACGAGCCATACGCATTGCAGCCTGGTGCATCTCAACAGTTGTATTCACAGCCCTTTCAATCTCAACAATTTCCTCATCGCTTTTATAATTACGCTGATTAACAACGGCCTTTACCAGCTCAAGGGATGCTCCGTTTGGAATTTCATGAACTGAAGTATTTAGCAATGCCGAGAGCTTTTCGCGGTTGGCGGCACGGTACGGCGGAAGATAATGAACAGGACGACCCTGAGATACTGCGCTCTGAAGTACTGTTTTAAGTGACGCAGCAGGAGCAGTACTTTTTATTCCCGATTTGGCTGCCCGGGAGGCAATAGTAGGCTGCACTCCCATCCAAACGATATCATCAATTGTATAGTCATCACCAAAAAGAGTTACATTGTTGGTTTCTGCATCAATTATTAATGCCAGACCGGGATGTGATATTCCTGTGAAATACAAAAAGGATGAATCCTGGCGGTAATGATAGGTATTGTCGGTATAATTCATGGGACTTTCATCATTTCCCATCAGAAGAATAATTCCTTTTTCGACAGAAGCCGCCAGCTGAGTACGACGACTGATATAAGTATCAATAGAAAACATGATCTGTATAGTTTAAGATTAAAAAAGTGATAAAAATTTCAGAAAACAGAAAGGGCAAGGAAAAATGTTATTTTATACAGCACTCGTAAAGACCGGCACCATAAGAGCCATAGAGATGGGTTATATAATGATAACACTTCATTTTCATGATGATACAAAGATATAAAAAGGGACGAAATTTAAAAGGGGTAAGCATGAATAAGAAAAAAAAGAAAAATTTACATTTTTTTTACGAGAGGTATTGCAGGTAATAAAAAAGGGCGTATATTTGCATCCTCAAACGACGGAAACGTTCTTAAAAGAGATGGTCTGGTAGTTCAGTTGGTTAGAATACCTGCCTGTCACGCAGGGGGTCGCGAGTTCGAGTCTCGTCCAGACCGCAGAAAGGTTGCTCAGAAATGAGTGACCTTTTTTTGTTATACCGCAGAGGCGGATAGGCGCAGAGAAAGTTTGAGGTCGCTTCATCATCAGTCATTTCGCTGCGCTACATTTTATGATGATTCGCGATGACGCGGCGTTTTGCGTTGTGGTGCAGAGGGCTGAAGCCCT
>PKSY01000220.1 GCA_002869405.1 Marinilabiliales bacterium | reverse complement strand
CCTTTATTCAGACCTTAAAAGATTAACACCAACAGCCTTGCTCCCCCGACAATCAATACCGTAGTTATTATAAAAAATATCCCGGACAATCACCTGTAACGCTTTGGCAACTCTCCCTTCCCTGCCGTTTCCACAATCTCATCAATCCTTCTTTTACGAGTTTCCTCCCTTTTTGCTGTGGCAATCCATCCCAACATTGATCTTCTGAGCATTTTCTTTTGCTCCTGAAAAAACAGTTTTGAACCCGGCACTCTTTCAAAGGCCAATTCAAGATCTTCCGGAATTTCAAGCCGTTCAGCGCTATCAAAGATTGTCCAGGTTCCATTCTCTTTCGCCACCTCCACACACTTCAAACCTGCCGGGGTCATCATTCCTGCCTCCAAAAGCTCAGCCACCTTCTCCTTATTGATTTTGGACCAGATACTTTTGGGTTTGCGGGGCGAGTAATACTGTTGGTACTTCTCGTGATCGATAGTTTTTGCGAGGCTGTCGATCCATCCGAAGCACAAGGCCTGATCTACGGCCTCACTCCATGAAAGGTTCTCCTTTCCGGAGCTCTTTTTATAGATCACCAGCCACACTCCCTTTTCTGTGGTATGATGCTGTTCGAGCCAATCTCTCCACTCGGCTTCGTTAGCGGGACAAAATTGGGAAATATCTTTATTCATCGTATAACAATCTCATTTTCGCCTGTTTGCAATTTGAAAGATTCACGGTTTTCTCCTTTTATAATAACGATTGTCAATGGTTTTGATGCAGTCACAGAAATTCTGGCTTCATCACTTTTATTTTCGCGCTCATTGCAAAGTGCCGACACAATAATATCTCCAACTCTTAGGTTTCTGATACCATGTTCATCTGTTCTGGTGATTCTCCAGAGAAGTTCAGATTCCACAGCATTAACCCTGAATCCAAGCACATTTTCAATAAGTAATGCCACAGGACCAATTCCACTCCAGCCAACAAAGTCAGGCCGGGCAGGATATCCCCGGACGCAGGTATCAGGGCTGTAATTTTCCCACACGGTTTTGGTGTTTTCAAAAACGCAACTCATTCCTGAGAGGTATCTTTCGCTTGCTCTATTGGCAAGATCTTCAAAGCCATTATGCTCCAACCCTTTAATAATCATATAATTTGTAGGAGCCCATACACCACCTTTCCAGTATCCACCTTTCGGATTATACCCTTTTTGATCGGCAGCAAGTGTTGGAAATACTATTTGTCGCCAAAAAGAGCCTGTATCCTGTAAGTGGGACACAAGCCTGTCACACTGTTTCACGGAGGAAATGCCGGCCAGCATGGGCCAAAAACAACCCGAGGTTTTCCATTTTACATGATTGCCTGCACTATCAACATCATAATACAACCCATCCTCTTCACTCCAGCAAAAATGGTTTATTCTCTCTCCAATATCATTAGCTTTTGTGCGAAAATCAGCTGCCTTGTCATGGTCACCCAACACATCGCACATCCATGCCAGATTATTATACTGTATCACCATCTGACACGACATGTCGACCCATCCATTTCCACCTCGCGGTGTATTATCCATACCGGAGCCCAAACCCGTATTCCAGTATAATCCATGAACAGAGTTTGCTGCTTTTCTCCCGTAATTATACCACTGATCACCATCAGCAGTTATTTGATCACCTTCGCGGTTTAACCACTCCACATATTTTTCCAGTACCGGTAAAACCATTTTAAAACGCGACATATCACCGGTATTTCTGAAAGACTCAACCTCTGCCCAACTAAAAAGCGGTGGATTAATCGTATTTTTCCGTTCACCTAAAAAGACGAAATCTTCCCCCGTTTCTTCAGAAATCTCTCTGCAGATATATCCGTTTTCATGTTGACGACAATAAAAGTTATCCAAAGAATTTACTGCCGGGAATATATGATTTCCATAACGGGCAAACATCACCATAAATATCATATCCCACTGAAAAATCTGACTATTGAATGCTTCATCAAGGATGTTTGAAACAAAAGGAGAGCCTTCCGGTGGCTTTTTAAAATGATTAAATGCGATTTCCCAGCATGTCCAATACATTGCAATCCATTCCTTGTCATTCTCCATCAATGGTATTGGAAGATCGTTTTTTGAAACCGAATATTCAGGAATTTTGTCACCACTGTATTCCTTCTTGGAAAAATAAGCTCCGCGGGAATCTAAATCCTGGGCATTAATTATCCCGATAAGGAATAAAAGGAGAGTAGTTATTGTAAAGGCCTTCAAAATATTAGCATTGAGTAATTAAAAATCTGCAACATCACTACAAATCTATGGCAAAAGAAGAAATTATAATATTTTTGATACCACATATTTATTGGTAGGATCAGAAAAACCGATTATTTGGATAATCACAGAAGAACAACCCTCCAACACCCTTAAAGTATTTTGCTTCATGAATTAACTTTTTAGAAATCATCCTGTTTACTTTCTGATTGAATGATACTTAATTAAAAAACACATCGTTATTTTATTATGTTTATCACCAATTATATAATTTCACTAATTTGCACAATAAAAATAAAAAATAAAAAACGAAGATTATGAAAATTAAAAACTTATCAATTGCTTTAATCCTGTCTGTATCATTTGCCTTTTTAGGATGCGAAAAATTTAAGGAAGCAGCAGATGTGACATTTGACAGTACTTTTAGCACCGATATGGATTTTGATGTTACGGAAGGATAGAAGAACACAAAAGCGGGAGGATCTTTCTATGAAACAGCTACTATTGATATGACTACTGTTACATTGTTTAATGATTACAAAGAGCATCTGCAAAGCGCCACTACAAAAGCCATAACCTTTACGGTAACTTCAATTACTGAAGACACAGTGAATTTAACAGATGTAGTGATTTCAATATCCAATAATGGTGTCGGTATCATTAATTACCCCTATGGGAATATTACCATTTCTACCGGCGACTCCTTTACAATCGAAGAGTCTCAGCTTGACCTTTTAAATGATGTGATTTTAGCAGCTCAGGGTATGACTGTTGAGGTCAGCGGAAACTCTGATGTTGCTCCTGTTCAGTTTACATGGACAGCGACAATTGATGCGGAAATCGTAGCAAACCCTTTACAATAACAGCATTGAAACAGCTCTTCATTGTTTAAAAAACAAGCATAACCGCTTATTATCATAAAAGCTGCATTGTCGTGCAGCTTTATTTTTTTTTAATTTCGCACCTTAATTAAACAAAGCGCAAGGTTTACCATGGAATACAATCACAAACAGATAGAACAAAAGTGGCAACAGTACTGGGCAGAGCACAAAACTTTTAAAGCAGAGAACAACTCTCCAAAGCCAAAATTCTACGTGCTCGATATGTTCCCGTATCCGTCAGGTGCCGGGCTCCACGTGGGTCATCCCCTGGGATATATTGCATCCGATATTTACGCCCGTTACATGCGGCACAAAGGCTATAACGTGCTTCATCCAATGGGGTACGATGCTTACGGTCTCCCCGCCGAGCAATATGCCATACAAACCGGCACACACCCTGCCGTAACCACAGAGAAAAACATTGCGCGCTACCGCCAACAGCTCGACCAGATAGGTTTTAGCTACGATTGGGACCGTGAGGTGCAAACCTGTGACCCGTTCTACTACAAGTGGACACAATGGACTTTCATTCAGCTGTTCAACTCATGGTACGACAATAAAAGCAATAAAGCACAACCCATCGAAAAACTCATCAATGCTTTCGCCGCAAACGGTAACGAAGGTATCGTTGCAGCCTGCGATGAAACAGAGCCTTTCACAGCAGAAGAGTGGAATGCCATGGGCGAAAAGGCACAGCAGGAGCTCCTCATGAACTACCGCCTTGCGTACCTCGCCGAAACCTGGGTAAACTGGTGCCCCGAACTCGGTACCGTGCTCGCCAACGATGAGGTGAAAGACGGTGTTTCTGAACGTGGCGGACACCCCGTGGAACGCAAGAGAATGCGTCAGTGGTCGCTTCGTATCACAGCTTATGCACAACGTATGCTCGACGGCCTCGACACCATTGAGTGGTCTGAGTCTATCAAAGAGGTTCAACGCAACTGGATCGGTCGCTCAGAAGGTGCCTCCGTAAACTTTGCCATCGACGGTCACAACGAAATCATCGAGGTTTTCACTACCCGTCCTGATACACTCTATGGTGCTACTTTTATGGTGCTGGCTCCGGAACATGAGCTTATCAACACAATCACCACTGCTGATCAGAAGGAAGAGGTTGACACTTACGTTACATGGGCGAAAAACCGCTCCGAGCGTGAACGTATGACCGAGGTTAAAAAAGTAACCGGCGTATTCACAGGTGCCTATGGTATCAATCCCCTTACAGGTGAAAAAGTACCCATCTGGACTGCCGACTATGTGCTTTCAGGATACGGGACCGGTGCCATCATGGCCGTACCGGGTCACGACAGTCGCGACTTTGCTTTTGCACGCCAGTTTCAACTTCCCATCATCCAGGTGGTTTGCGCCAACGATGACCAGCCCTCTGATCCGGCAACATGGGAAGAATCCTACGACTCCAAAGAGGGTAAGATGATTAACTCCGGTATCATCAACGGTCTCGAAGTAAAAGAAGCCATAACAACCATCATCAAACACATTGAAGATAACAAATTCGGTTACGGTACCATTAACTATCGTCTCCGGGATGCCATATTCAGCCGTCAACGCTATTGGGGTGAGCCTTTCCCTGTATACTACAAGGATGACATGCCATACACTGTGGATGAATCGAAACTGCCGGTTGAGCTGCCTGAAGTGGATAAGTATCTCCCAACAGAATCCGGAGAGCCACCACTGGCCCGCGCCACAAACTGGGAAACAGAAGAGGGATACCGCATGGAAACCAACACCATGCCCGGCTTCGCTGGTTCCAGCGGATACTATCTGCGCTATATGGACCCAACAAATGACAAGGAATATTTTTCCAAAGAAGCCGCAGATTACTGGCAACAGGTTGATTTGTACCTCGGCGGTGATGAGCATGCCACAGGTCACCTCATCTATGCACGCTTCTGGAATAAATTCCTCTTCGATATTGGAATCGCACCTAAAGACGAGCCCTTTAAGAAGCTTATCAATCAGGGTAAAATCCAGGGCCGTTCAAACTTTGTATACCGCGTAAACGGCACCAACAAATTCGTATCAAAAGGACTGCGCTCAGAATATGAAACCACAGCGCTTCACGTGGATATCAACTTTGTTCACAACGACGTACTTGATACTGAGGCGTTCAAAAACTGGCGTGAAGAGTATAAAAATGCTGAATTTATCCTCGAAGACGGTAAATATATCTGTGGCTGGGAAGTGGAGAAAATGTCCAAGTCGAAATACAATGTTCAGAACCCTGATGAACTTGTTGTGCATTATGGTGCAGACACACTCAGGTTATACGAGATGTTCCTCGGACCACTGGAAGCGCACAAGCCCTGGGATACCAACGGTATTGAAGGAGTATTCCGCTTCCTGAAGAAGACCTGGAAACTCTATCACAACGAAAACAATGAGTTCGACGTCAGCGATGAGAAAGCCACTGCGGAAGAGCTCAAAGTGCTGCATAAAGCGATCAGAAAGATTGAAGATGACATCACACGTTTCAGTTTCAATACGGCGGTATCGACCTATATGATCTGTGTAAACGATCTCTCGGCGCTAAAATGCAACAAGCGTGAGATTCTGGAGCCACTGGCGATTCTGCTCTCTCCATACGCATCACACATGGCGGAAGAGTTGTGGCAGCTTCTGGGTCACGAAGGCTCTGTTGAATACATCGACTTCCCGGAATTCAGGAAAGAGTATGTGGAAGAGAACACCTTCGAATATCCTGTATCGTTCAACGGCAAGATGCGGTTCAAAATCACGCTTCCGGTGGATATGCCAAAGGAAGAAGCCGAAAAAGCTGTTGTAGAAGCAGAAGAAGCTCAGAAATGGATTGAAGGCAAAACGGTTCGTAAGATCATTGTGGTACCGAAGAGGATTATTAATGTTGTGGTAGTATAAAACTTATCTCTTTACACAGAGTTTATTCATATTCCTTAATCTGAGAGGCTATTATAAAACTTCTTGGGTTAGGGAATATTTTTTCCACTTCTGCAGTTATTCTCAGAGGAACTCTGAGTTTTACTGCTTCGCACTCTTTTCATAGATTCCGGGAACCTCTGTGAATAACTTATAACCACAATCTCTTCAGATAACAACTACCTCTAATTCATTACGATAACATCAAATACAGATTTAGAAAAAAACTCTGTGTAATAAAAAAATCACATCACAAGGGTCATATTTCCCCTCTTTCTGCATTAAACAAAAAGACTATGCCTTATGAAGATAAATGAACTCTCTTCGGAAATTTTACGATGTGCAGTTAAAGTACATTCCGCACTCGGCCCGGGGTTACTTGAATCAGCATACCAAAAATGTTTGGTTTATGAACTTAAGAAAAACGGATTCAGGGTTGAAGTAGAAAAAGAACTACCAATAATCTATGAGGATCTTATCATTGATTGCAGCTATCGAATGGATATTGTTGTAGAAGATTCTATTATTATAGAGTTAAAAACAGTAAAGGAAATCCATTGTATGCATGAAGCACAGATGCTAACCTATCTAAAATTCAGTAATAAAAAGTTAGGTCTGCTTTTAAATTACAACGTCCCCAGTTTGAAATACGGCATCCGAAGATTTATCATGTGATTTTTATTTTTACACAGAGTGATTATATATCCCTCAATCTGTTTGGTTTATGATTTTTTCACTGGTTAGGGAATTTATGTTTGTCATACAGTAGTTATTCACAGAGGGACTCTGAGTTTTGCGGCTACGCACTCTTTTCGAAGTCTCTGAGAACCTCTGTGAATAACTTATAACAACAATCATTTCAGATACAAACTACATCTATTTCAATATGTACTCACAAATATCAGGTTAAAAAAAACTCTGTGTAAAAAAACTAAACGCTACAAGCATTAAACACAGAAGACGTAGATTGATCTTAGGATTTTTAGTTTTACACAGAGTGATTATATATTCTGCTACCTGTTTTGTTTATGATATTTTCACTGGTTAGGGGCTAATTATCGCCCTTCAGTAGTTATTCACAGAGGGACTCTGAGTTTTGCTGCTGCGCACTCTTTTCGAAGACTCTGAGAACCTCTGTGAATAACTTATAACAACAATCATTTCAGACACAAACCACATCTATTTCAATATGTACTCACAAATACCAGGTTAAAAAAAACTCTGTGTAAAAAAACTAAACGCTACAACCATTAAACACAGAAGACGTAGATTGATCTTAGGATTTTTATTTTTACACAGAGTGATTATATATCCCTCAATCTGTTTGGTTTATGATTTTTTCACTGGT
>PKSY01000219.1 GCA_002869405.1 Marinilabiliales bacterium | reverse complement strand
TGCGGAACCGGAAATTTTTTGGCCGAAGTGTTGAAAAGAAAGCTAAGCATTGTGGAAGCGTCAATCATTTCGCACTTCAGAGAAGTGATTTATGAGATCCCTGTGATTGTTGCTTTTAACTGGCCGGAGTGGGAACAGGGCAAAGAAATTGTTAGCGATAAAAACTTTGATTTTGACTCCATCGACATTCCCACAAAATGCAAAATTATTTCTGCAATTGCGCGTAATGACCGTTTCTGTGATGGCGTGCTTCTCTCGGCATTCCAATCGGGAATGATGCTTAAAATCCTCAAGTCTATAAAAGGCCAAATCGCATAAAGTCGTGCGTCTGAGTCCTCCGTGCAACCCCGTGATTCCCCAGTGTAACCCCGTGTTCCTTTTCAAATAATAACCCTTTTCAAAAAAATTAAAACCTGAAATAGATAAACGGATTAAAGCCGCTGCTGGTAATTGCTGCGAGGCTCAGCACAAAGAAGATAACACTGAATATCACCATAAAGGTAATGGTGCGCCCGTTCTGTCCTTTGGAAAAAAGCCTGTCCATCCACGCCTCGATGCCCGGTACTGCAGCCCATAAACTGAAAAATGCTGCGATAGCCATGATCGTCCAGAACTTGCGCTCAAAGAAGATCCCTGAGGTTGCAAAGTCAAAGGAGAACATGCTGCAGATATAGTCCCAGGCGAAGGGCAGGGTCTCTGCACGGAATAGCACCCATCCCACCATGGTGATGATAAAGGTGATGATGATGGATGGCACTTTGCCGATTTTCTTATAGACTTTCAACAAAAACAGCCTGTCGAGGATCAGGAACAGCCCGTGGAAGGCTCCCCAGATCACAAAGGTCCAGGCGGCACCGTGCCACAGCCCCGAAATCAGAAATACCACCCAGAGGTTAAAGTACATCTTGTTTGTGCTCACGCGGTTTCCGCCAAGGGGAATGTAAAGGTAATTCTTCATGAAGTTCCCCAGAGTCATGTGCCAGCGGCGCCAGAACTCACTGATGCTCTGCGACACATAGGGGTTGTTGAAGTTCTCAGGGAAGTCGAAACCAATCATTCGCCCGATACCAATCGTCATGTCGGAATATCCCGAAAAGTCGAAATAGATCTGGAAGGCATAGGCCACAATACCAATCCATGAAAGTCCCATGGTAATTTCTGCCGCATCCATGGCAAAGATCATATCCACCTGCTCACCAAGCACATTGGCAACCAGCACTTTCTTCGCCAGTCCGATGATAAAGCGAAAAAATCCCGTCAAACGGTTCTCGGCAGTCTCATTATTCCTGCGGTCTTCAATCTGATCCGCAATTTCATTAAACCGAACGATAGGACCTGCAATAAGCTGCGGAAACATCAGGATATACATGGCATAGTCGGTCACGCGATTCAGCGGTCCGTGCACTTTGCGGTACACATCCACAGAGTATGTAAGCTTCTGGAAAGAGAAGAAGGAGATACCGATGGGTAAAACAACTTTTGTCCAGTGCACAGCGGTCATTCCCAGTGATTCGAGGATGCCATTGAGGTTATCCACAAAGAAGTTGGCATACTTAAAATATGCCAGCAGTCCGATATTCAGCACCACTGAGCCGGCCATCAAAAGCCGTTTGCGTGCTCTTGTGGGGGCTTTATCCATGACCTTCACAAGGTAAAAGTCGGCGACAATAGATCCCAGTACTATAAATATGAAATCCGGGGCTCCCCAGGCGTAAAACAAAACACTGGAGAGTAAGACCCAAAGGTTTTTCCACATCGTGCCGCGAAGCAGAAAATAGACAATCAGGAATGCCGGAAAGAAGTATAATAAAAACAGGCTGCTGCTGAATACCATGGTATTAGATTTATCTGGCGAAAATACAAAAATTCAGTTTATCTCAATATCACAAATTTGGTCACTGCTTTTACGCCATTCCGATCTCTTGTTTCCAGCATATAACATCCGGGTTTCAGGGTCGCAACATTCAGCGATAAGTTATCCGTTCTTCCGCTCATAAGTATTGCTCCGGTGAGGTTGTAAACCACATACCCGAACGTTTCTGTATCACTGTTGCCGGTGATATGAATTATATCATCCGCAGGCACAGGCCATACTGTGATTACTTTTTCCTGCAGGTTTTCAATACCGGTACATGGATCGAAGGTCACGATTATGGAATCGCTCTCCATACACCCTGATTCGTTGGTGACTGTAACGATAAACTCAGCTGATGCCATTCCTATGCCTGTGGAGTCGACCTCGATAGTTCTGGTAGTTTCACCTGTAGACCAGAGGTAGCTTTCAAATTCTCCGGCATCAAGGGTGGCGGTATTATAGATGCACACCACCAGGTCTTCGCCAAGGTCAGGTTCTGGCAGTGGGTTCACGGTTACGGTAACTTCTGCGGAAGCAGTATTAAAACCGTCATTTACCTCTACAAAGTATGTTGTGGTAGTCTCAGGGCTGGCAAGAGGAGCCGGTTCAGTGGCTTCAAATCCTGAGGGTTCGGAGCTCCAAATGAAGGTGTAATCGCCTGTTCCGCCGCCCGGCAGCGCCATAAGCTGCACCTCTTCACCAACACATATATTCTCCGGCTCTGCCGTAGCAGAAATATAGAGCTCTCCGCCGGTCACTGTCACGGTAACATCATCCGTTCCACTGCAACCGGTAACATTATCTGTAACCAGCAACGTGGCAACAAACGAAGCTTCAAGGTTCACAGACTGTACCTCCTGAAGGTCTGGGTCCACAAAATTCTCCTCGGGGCTCCAGTGCCATGAATAGTCTCCCGATCCGCCGGTAACATCCCCGGAAAGGGTAACATATGTACCAAAGGGCGTTGAGGTATCCTCTCCGGCATCAGCAGCAGGAAGCGGGCTAAACGACAAGGTAAAGCTATCCTGTGATGTGGCATCACAATCGGAATGACCATAGGCTGTCAGTGTGAGTTCCACTTCTCCGTTGGAGTAATCTTCATCACCGGGATGGTAGAAGCAGTTAATGCTCCCGGAATCATCGAAATATCCGTCGCCGGAAGTTTCCCATAATACAGAGGTAAAATATGATGCAGTGGCATCAAGCACGGGAAGGATGTCATAAATGCAGATGGCGGTATCGTTTCCGGCAAAGACTTCCGGAACAGGATAAATACCAATGTTTACACCATCGCTCACAGGATCACCAAAAACGGGATAGGATGTCAGAGTTAAAACCACACCCTGCATTTCAATATCCTGAGGTCCGGGAGTATACAGGGTCTCCACATCAGAAATATCAGAAAAGCTTCCATCACCCGCTGTGGACCACTCCACAGCGGCGCAGTTAACAGCACTTGCAATGATTTCAGCACTCTCACCTTCACAAAGCATAAAGTTCTGACCACTGTTGACACTGTTTTCCAGAAGCACACTGGCAGGGAAAGAGATATTGTCAACCCAGCCACAGTCCTGTCCGCCATCTTCAGAATAGTCCTTTTGATACATCCACCGCAGCTTCTGTTCTCCTCTGCCCACGGGATAGCTTCTCTTCTCCCAGTCCTTCTCTCCCGACCAGGCGCCCATCTCAGCACCATTAACAAAGAAGCGAAGGAAGTCATAGTTGTTCTCGCTGGATACTTTTCTATAGAAGGTCACATCTCCGCCGCTTAAGATATCCAGGTCGAGGTACATCTCGCTGTACTGGTTGTGTGTAATCGTTTTGTTGCGCGCCGACCACTCACCTTCATATGTAGTTGTGGCATGTGTTTCCCAGTCTCTGTCTCCGGCAAACTGCCAGGGCATCTGACTAAAATCACCGGTTTCAAAACCTTCGAAAACACCACCCACATTAAAGAATACGGAGTCATTAACCTCAATGCCTTCCTGTGTGGTAACATTGAGCAATGAAAGGTCAAGATGCCCCTGAACAGCACTCTCCCTGACGATACATTCGAAAGTCATGGTATCAACGGTGTGACGATTGAGGGAAGAGAGTGTATTTTGGATGGCTGTTATTGAAACATAGGGGTCATTGTTTGTAATCACACCTGTAAGGTTATGCAGCCCTGCACCTCCGGAATTTTCAAGCAGAAGTTCCATGGTTGCGGTATCGCCGGCATTTATCGTCCCGTTAGGAGAATCGAAAAGCACCGATGATACAAACAGCACCGGAGCATACGCAGTATG
Organism: Marinilabiliales bacterium; assembly: GCA_002869405.1. Lineage (GTDB taxonomy): Bacteria > Bacteroidota > Bacteroidia > Bacteroidales > BM520 > BM520. The sequence goes on along the minus strand of PKSY01000219.1, from coordinate 3,249 downwards.
CGTAAACGACACCAGATATGGATCATAGTCACTGGTGATTTCTCCATAGAAAACGAGCTCATGCCCGTCAGGAACATTCACATCCACATCAAAGGCAAAGGCATTCTCTACGGTATTCAGTTGATGGGCAAGCAGAGTTCCAAGAGTCTCAGTACTATCAGTAAGCGTTACAAAAGGACTATCGCAGTGGATGGTAATCTCTGCCTGGTGATATGCGAAATCACTGAAATTCTGTACGTCCAGATCCAGAAGTACTGATTCTCCGAATTCGATAATGGAGTCATTGCCTGCAGTGGCAGAGGTTGTTGCCAACAAACCCTGAATATTCACCGGAAAGGCTTTCAAATCACGAAGGTGATTATTATCGGTTACAGCCACATTGAGCAACAAACCTTCAACATCATCTTCAATATATCCTTCCACATACCCCTCTTCGGAGAGTGAGAGTTGGGGTACAAAGTCAGGAGCTGAAATATATATTCCTTCATTCACAGGGATTTCATCTTCATCAAATGACATAATAATTTCATAATTGGCGTAGTCGCCATCGGAGATTCCCGCATACCATTCCGGTAAAGAGGTCGTAATATTATCTCCGTAAAGGAATTCTATATCGCCATTTGCATAGAGCTTAACACCGAAGTTAAAATCGGTCAGCAGGTCGCTGTTCTGACGATACGCTTCCCAACGGAAGATGGCGTATTGATCATTTCCTTCGTACCATACTCCACCACCGGAAAGTGTCAGGTCAGCATCAAAGGGCGCAATTTTCCGGTATCCGCGAATCATCATCTTCGGGTCGTGCATATATGGCCAGGGGTAATTCTGAAGTTTAAAAAACAGAAATCCGTCGGCACTTACATAGATGGTTTCATATTCATTATCGTAGAAAGGGAAAGAAAAGTCGAGGATTTTTTCGGCATATCCTGAATTGGCACCACTTACAGAGAGCTCCTCTTCATCAATCATGGGAAGAGCATTGGCTGTGGCTGTTGCCTCATACGGGAAATACTTCGACCAGATGTACGGAGCCTCACCACCGGAAGCCTGCAGTGTGTCAGCATAGGGTAACCCGATATTCACAGGCTCAAGGCCGCCGGAAGTAATGGCCACATCATTGAAATTGATGGAAGCATTGCAAAATACCGTGGTTTTAGCATTGTTTTCTATGGGAATATTGCTGAAACCCGAAGGGATCTCATTTACTCCGGAGGTATAATCCATCAATGAAAAGGATACTATTTCACCGGTATGAGTTCCTGAAGGGTCATTTTCATATACAGAGAAGAAATAGCGTGCTTCCTGTCCGGGCTCCACATAGTTAAGCAGTTCACTTACATCGAGGCCAAATTCGAGGGTTTTATCTTCTTCCGAAGATCCGCCCTGCATATAAAAATTACCGCCCTGGTAATCAACTATGGGGAAAGAGATTTCAATGTCTGCCTCTGTTGCTGCGGGGTCGGTACTAACTCCGGCCACCACGCGGATCTTGTCGCGACGAAGGTGTTTTACCGCCAGTTTATATGTAAGCTGTGGATTACAGGAGGCCTTGACATCCTGAACATTCACGGTATTGTTCCATATCCCGCCACCACCGTATGGCATAGCCAGTGAGCGGTACATCATGTAGCAAAACCCCTGATCGCCCCAGTTGGGAACACCGCCGTAGCTGTTTACCATGAGAAATCCACCAATCTCCCAGTCTTTAACATCCACAATACCGTCGCCGGTAATATCCATATCGTTGGTGTACTGGCCATCGCCGTTATAATCCCAGCAAATGGAGTCATTATATCCCACAATGGTCATGGCATGTGAAGAGCTGGAGAAGGAGATAGCCACTTTTCTTCCGGCCTGAGGAGTGCCTGAAGGAAGATTATACAACTGAGGATGGTTGGCATAGAAGTTTGCTACGCCACCCACATCAGAGCCTTCCATATGATCGTGAAGCCAGTGCTTGAGGTAAGTGATACCCTCAACAGTAGAGGTATTTATCGCATAGGCATTATGGATTCTGTTTTTCATGCCCTCGTAGTAGTTGTCGTAGCCGTTAATCCATCGCGACGGACCGCCGGTGGCCATTCCTCCATAAGCCTCCACAGAGGGTGTTCCAACCTTTCGCAGAATCTGAAAAGTATGGTAGTATGATACACCGTACCAACCGTTGCCGCCATTCATCCAGTTCCAGACAAAGTGGGTTGGATATCGGTTTTCATCGATGTTGGCAGGCAGGTTCCGGGCTCTGTTAATTTCATAGGTAAAGGCATAGCCTACCGATGAAGCCTGACCGCAGCTGTATTGTTCCTGTTGAAAAACACCTCTGAAGAAGGGTTGTGTGGAGTTATCCAGCGAACCGGGAAGCTGTGGGGCATTACTGCCAAGATACAGCTCAGGAATCTTCAACGGTGGAATCAGACACAGGAATGTGCTGTCTTGTGATGATAATGATACAGGAGGATAGGGACCGGACTGACCGGATTGCAATTGTCCGAAAAGAGACAAAGAGATACCAAGGTACAATGAAAGTATCAGTATTCGCATAATGCTTGTGTTAGGTGATTCTGAAGTGGCATAAAGATACAATTTTTACCTTCTCACCATACAAGCGCGATACATTTATTGGTTGCCGCCGCAATCACACAGGTCGTTAACCTTCCGGCATATATCTTCATATCCGGAGGTGAGATCGTTAACCAGCCGACTGATATGACCGGTGAAATCGGTGACATCTTCAGGGCGGTTAGCGGTAATATCCTCTGATGCTGAGAGTACCACCTGCAGCAGGTCGAGTTGTCCTTTCAGCTGGCGGTGTTTTTCTTCCACAAGGTTAAACCATACCGGAGGTTCCTGTTCAAAAGCACTGAGATTTAGGGCCAGGCACTCCTCTTGCTTATAGAGAGAGAAGAGTACATCTTCTGCGGCAGAGACCACACTGTCTTTTTCTGCCATTGCTGCTATAATACGCACCTCACGGTATCTCTGATCAAAGGAACGTATCGATTCCAGCACCTTTGTTTTACATACTTTGCAGCTGCTTCTGTTCACCTCGGCAAGCAAATCATTGCGGTACTTTTGTGCTGTGTCATTTACAGCCATGTTTTTCAGGGTGTTAATCCTTGGCTGGAAAATGTCCTTTTGATGGCGGCTTTCAAGGATATTGATTTGAGCGAGAATCTCTTTTCCGACCACAGAAGCCTGCAGGTAGCCATCTTCCGGAAGATCGACAGCATAGAAGGCACTCAGAAACTC
>PKSY01000127.1 GCA_002869405.1 Marinilabiliales bacterium | reverse complement strand
TGTGACTGAACCGTTTTCTTCAATTATGAACTGAACATAAACGGTACCCTGAATGGAGTCTTTTCGTGCCTGCTCCGGATATTTAAGGTTTTCTACAAGGAACTGAATCCGTGCCTTATCTCCTCCTTTGAATTTTGGCATCTCTTCCACTACAAGAAAAACTTCTTCCTCTTTTTGTTGATCTGCCTTTGGAGGAGGTGGAGGCGGCGGCGGTGCCTGATCCGTGGCTGATGCCTGGCTGACTGTAATATCTGCAGGCTGTGACTGAGCGTTTACATGTGTTGTGCCCAGGAAGAACACAAGCAGTAATGCGGCCGGAATCCATGTAAAATAGAGCATCCCCGCATATTTTTTTGTTGGCTTTGTAATCATCATTTGTAATCTCCTTTTTAATGGTGAATAACTAAAATTCGTGGTCAGACCTACCTGCTGGGGACGTAGCGTTTCTGAATACAACAGATTCAGATAGTGTGACCGGTCAATGTGCTGCATCGTCTCGTGGTCAGCCTGATATTCGTGAATATTTCTTAGTGATTTCTTGTAAAGGTATACTGCCGGATGAAACCAGAAAACCGCTATCATAGCCTCTGCCAGCAGATTGTCGAGATAGTGGCGGTGCCGGATATGCTCCCGTTCATGACGAATGATAATATCAATGTCTTCGGCAGAATGGTTCTCGGCATTATATAAAATATATTTAAAGAAAGAGTAAGGTGATGTTTGCTGATCGGTTCGCACCAGATAATACCCGCTCTTTTGCACCACCTTTCCTCTTCTTACAATTGCATAGTTGCGGAATATTGTGAAAATCAAATTGCTCAGAAGTATTGTACTTACAATGAGATATCCTGTAATGAGAATCTCTGCTCCCGATAGCCCGTTGCTAACCAAACCCGACTCAGGAGTAATGATAATCTCATTTAGCATTATTCCTGAAAATGTTCCGCTCACTCCGGGAAGTGATATTCTTACTATTGGTATTATTGCTGAAAGTGCCAATGAAAGGATAAGTACTGTTCTGTTGGAGTTATGCATGGCTGATTTTCGGCCAAAAACAGCATATGGTAAATATAACAGCACCAAAACCAGTGATGCCTCTATGAGATAATTGAAAAACGTGCTCATTATTCCTCCCTTCGTTTTTGTTCAAGGTTTTTCTCTATGAGCTTCTGAATCTCTTCCATCTCCTGAAGGCTCATGTTTTCGCTTTCAGTGAAGGCAGAAGTTAACTCTGCAAAGGAGCCTTTAAAATACCGGCTTAAGAAACTCTTAAAGAACCTTTTGGAATAGTCCTCTTTATCGACGATCGGGAAGTATATATGTGTCCGTCCCACTGCTTTATGGTCAACGAATCCTTTTGTTTCTAAAATCCTCACGATAGTGGATACCGTATTATAAGCAGGTTTGGGCTCACTCATCCTTTGTATAATGTCATGCACTACACATTCTTTAATCTCCCACATAATCTGCATTACCTGCTCTTCTGCTCTTGTTAGCTCTTTCATATTATTTACAGTTTTATTGTTTCCTTAGTTATATAACTACAAATTTAGTTGTTTATTGTAAAAAAAGAGAACAATTACCCGACAAAGATATAACTAATATTTTAGTTATGCAAGAAAAAAATATCCGGGACCACAAAAATAGTCCCGGAAAACAGTTGTTAGTCTATGCTAATGAGTTCAATATCAAATACTAATGGAGAGTGAGGAGGGATAGCATTTCCTGCGCCTCTTTCACCATAAGCGAGTTCTGAAGGAATGAAAACACGCCATTTTGATCCTACAGTCATGAGTGTAAGAGCCTGCTGCCAACCCTGAATAACTCCATTTACAGGGAAAGAAGCTGGTTCACCTCTTTGTACTGAGCTGTCGAATACTGTTCCGTCAATAAGGGTACCGTGATAATGTACGGTAACTTTATCGGTTGGAGCCGGTTTTTCACCTTTGCCTTCAGTAAACACTTCGTACTGCAGTCCGCTGTCAGTAGTGGTTACTTGTTCTCTTTTACCGTTTTCCTCAAAGAATGCTTTCTGGCCTTCCTGCATTTCAGCAGCTCTCTTAGCCTGAAGATCCTGGAAATAGTTGTTTACGATTTCATTTACTTTCTCGGCAGGAATTGCCAGGTCGTTTCCTGAAAGCACATCATTCATTGCCTGTGCAAAATCTTCTACGCTGTTTACTTCGAATCCCTGATCTTTAAGATTCAGACCCACGCTCACACCGAGACTATAGCTTAATTCGTTCATTCTTGTTATTTTTCAATGATTTATAAAGCGGCAAAGGTACATTTTTTTACAGGAATGGAGCGTTGAAACTTCATTTTCTTAAAAAGAGGTATAACATCACATTTTTATGCATAATTTTACAGTTATGGAACAACCGATTAGAATATTTTGTGAGAATGATGGAACCTATCACGACTTTCGCGTAGGTACAACCCTGAAGGCAATCGATAATTCAATTGTGCATGATTTGCAGCATCCTGCGGTGGGGGCGTATGTGAATAACTCACTGAAAGAGCTGTCATATCAAATATATAAACCAAAGCATATCAGGTTTATTGATATTACGAGTGCTGATGGTATGCGTATGGTCATTCGTTCGCTGCAGTTTGTAATGTACAAGGCTGTTCGTGATCTCTTTCCTGAAATGGAGTTTCATGTGGAGAATCCTGTGTCGAACGGGATTTACTGCACGGTAAGAAGCGGCAGGAAAGTACTGACAGATGATGATATAGCTGCCATAAGAGCCCGAATGCAGGAGGTTGTGGATGCTGATATTCCTTTCATAAGGGAAGAGATGGAGACCACAAAAGCCATTAAGGTTTTTGAAAAGCACGGCTTATCAGAAAAGACCCCATTGTTGAAAACCAGGGGAAATTTTTATACTTCTGTTTATTATCTTGAAGATACACCCGATTACTACTACGGCTACCTGGTTCCTTCTACCGGATACCTCCGGCACTTTGATGCTGTGCCGTATTATAATGGTATGCTTTTGCGTTTTCCCAGCCGGCACCATCCTGATCAGCTTAAACCAATAATCAAGCAGGATAAAATGCTCTCCATTTTTGCGGAGTTTAACCGTTGGCAGAAAATTGTGGGTGTGACTAATATCGGACAGCTTAATGATGCTGTGGTGGATGGCTCTGTCAGTGACCTGATAAAAATTTCCGAAGCCCTGCATGAAAAAAAGGTCGCACAGATTGCCGATATGATTCGCGCAAAGCGTAAGAAAATCCGTGTAGTTCTCATTTCCGGTCCCTCATCATCAGGAAAAACAACTTTTGCCAAAAGGTTAGGCATTCAATTGCGCGTTGCAGGATTACAGCCCGTGAAGATATCCATGGATAACTATTTTGTGGATCGACATCTTACGCCACTGGATGAAAAAGGCGACTATGATTTTGAATCGCTGCAGGCTATTGATGTGGAGCTTTTCAATGAGCATCTTCTGAAGCTGATGGCAGGAGAGGAGGTTGAACTTCCCAGATTCGATTTTCAGGAAGGGAAAAGATATTTTGCCGGCGACAAGTTAAAAATCAAGAAGAAGGATATTATTATTGTGGAAGGTATCCACGGGCTGAATCCGGGGCTTACTTCTCACATTGATGAGGATGCGAAATTTAAAATTTATGTCTCTGCCCTGACAACTATTTCTATCGACGGGCATAACCTCATTCCCACGACGGACAACCGTCTTGCCCGGCGCATTGTGAGAGATCATAAGTTCCGCGGGTATAGTGCTGCAGATACTATTTCACGGTGGGGGAGCGTACGTAATGGTGAGGATAAAAACATCTTCCCATATCAGGAGAATGCTGATGTGATGTTTAACTCTGCATTGCTATATGAGCTTGGTGTGATTAAGCAGTTTATAACTCCCGTGCTGGAATCCATAAACCCCGGCAAACCTGAGTACCCTGAAGCAAAACGTTTACTGAAGTTTTTCAGTTATTTTCTGCCTGTTCCCACAGACGAAATACCCCCCACGTCACTCATGAAAGAGTTCCTGGGGGGCAGCAGTTTTGAATATGAGTAATTTGTGCTAGAACATCATCCAGTTCTCACTGATTTTGTTTCCCCGGATGCCAATCACAATTACTTTTACGGGAATTTTGCGTGTGGCTTCAGCCATGGCACGCTTTATTATCTCCAGCAATCCGCCACAACATGGTACTTCCATAATCATTGCGGTGATGGTATTTACCTCGGCTTCATCAATCAGCCGGCGTATTTTATCGGTATAGCTGTCGAGACCGCTGTCAAGTTTCGGGCATGCTATTGCCAGGGTTTTACCTTTGAGATATTCACTGTGGAAACCTCCGGCTGTAAAGGCTGTACAGTCGGCAGCAATCAGCAAATCTGTTTTGCGGAAGTGTGAGCTGCCCGGATTTATAAGGTGCATCTGCACAGGCCAGTGGGAGAGGGCAGAGGAGAGGTCTCCCGTTGCCGGCACCGACTTGTTGGGGTCGATTTCTATCTGTGAGAAATCTTTTGCCGCTGACCCGGGGCAACCTCCGGTAGCACAACTGTCGCCTGAAGGTTCACCCTTCGGCATCTCCTCATCAGCAAGGCGCTGCAATACGTTATCAAAATCAAAACCTAACTCCTCACGGTGGTCGTTGAGGTATTTTACCCCCTCTTTCATATACCCGAATTCCTTATGATCTTTCAGGTGCTTCAGGTGCGCGAAAATGGTATTCTCTCCTTTGGCAATCATTCCTGAAATAACTTCAGTTTCGTTGTATGCCTCGGCTACACGTTCTTCTATGGAAATTGCTCCCAGCGGACAATGACCTATGCATGCTCCCAGTCCGTCACACATTAAATCACTGATTAACCGTGCCTTCCCGTCAATAATCTGAAGCGCTCCCTCGTGGCAGTTGGGAATACATGCTCCGCAACCGTTACAAAGCTCCTCATCTATTTTTATAATCTGTCTTTTCATTTTCCTGATCTTTATGAGGCAAAAGTATGTAAGCACGGTTATAACCTTTGTAACAGATGTTACACAATGCACTTTTTTTATTTTTTTCCTTTTGGAATGAGTACCTTTGGGTATCAAAATCCAACGCTATGAAATCTTTCCTGCTGATATTGCTGCTCGCCATTTCAATGGCTTCTTTTGGACAATGGACTACCGACACCGTTGCAAATACACAGATTTGCTCATATTCTAATGGTGCTGTGAGTAAAGTTGTTCCTGCTTCAAATAACCATTATTACATCTCTTATTACGGGAGTATGTTTGGTGGTTATAATATGAATCTGCAGCTTGTGGATTTTGAAGGCAATAAGCTTTGGGCTCAGAATGGTATTACGGTTAGTGATAATGCCCAGGATTCATGGATTGCAGATTATGATATGACTGTTGATCATGATAATAATGCGATTGTCTGTTTTGGAGATATCAGAAACGGAAATCCGGATATCTTCATCAATAAAATTGATCAGAACAGTGACCAGCTGTGGGGTGAAAACGGAATTGGGTTATCAAATTCAGCCAGCGCCGAGTATTCTCCACGGATTTGTGTGTTAAATGATAATTCAGTGATTGCCTCCTGGGCGTATGATGATGTGATGAGAATCCAGAAAGTTAATGCTGACGGAACCCTGGCGTGGGGTCAGGAAGGAATCAATATTATTGAAACAGGAAAAAGCTTCGGCTGGCCGGTGCCATTGCCTGATGATGATGGCGGTTTTTACATCGCATATTTTAAGCAAACAGGCTCTTTTCCGGCAATGCAACGTAAGATTTTTGTACAACGCTTTTTTGCAGACGGTACTCCGGTATGGGATGAAGATGTTGAGCTTTGCGGATATACCGGAATCTCCTCCTGGGATGAGATTTATGCAAGGAAGGATCATAACAATGGTGTACTGGTTTACTGGAAAGATGACCGTGACGGAGATATAATTCCTGATGTGGCGGTTCAGCGTGTGGGAGCAGATGGAATACCTTCATACATCCCAAATGGTGTTGAATTATCCGGCGATGGATATAACTGCTACTACCCGGCAGCAGTGTCACTCTCCGATGGTAGTGTGATAGCCTTTTTCACCAAAACCGACGGATCACAAAACTATCGTGGAATGTATGCCCAGAAGATTGATTTCTTTGGTGATGTGCAGTGGGGAAACGGTATGGAACTTTTTCCATTGACGCTGAATTTTAATTACACAATTGATGTTCAGATGTATAATGATGAGGTTTTTTGTTTGTTTTCTGTTTTTCCTGAAGGCATGGCCACTGATGCGAAGATGTTTATCTATGGCCTCGACAGTGAAGGGAACGACCTTTGGGAAAATCCGCTACCAATTGCCGTGGATGACTATCCAAAGGTACATCCGTTTTTATCTGCTCCTTTGGAAGGACAGTTTGTGGTTTCCTGGGAAAGTGAGGATAACGGTCATGTTATGGCACAGAACTTTACTGCATGGGGCGGTACCGGTGTAATTCCTGTGGGAGGTCGGAATCCTTTAGTAAATAAAGGGCTTTTTGCAGTTTATAATGGAATAATTCATATAATGAACCCGGAGATATCACGATTAACAATTTATGATGCTCAGGGCAGGATGATAGCTGAAGAAAAAGAACCAGAAGGAGAAATTCAGGTTCAGCACACAGGATTGTTCGTTATTGTTGCGGAAGATTTTAAAGGACAGGTGCAAGTTGAGAAATTGATAAAATAGATGCGGAGTCTGAACTCTGACATTAAAACCGGGTTTATCATTATATGGAGCAACTGGAGGGGTTATTAAAAAGTCCTGTTTTTAAAGGATTGGATTATGAGGCGCTGGAGCACGCGATTAAAAGTGTACGATGGCAGATAAAGAGTTACGACAAGGGTTCTTCAATTGCCTATCGTGGAGATGATGTTTCAAATCTTATGATTATCCTTAAAGGAGAAGTTTATGGTGTTATGATTGGTCCTGATGGCAAGTATGTGAAGATTGAGGATGTTGCTGCTCCCCGACCTATTGGTACCGGTTTCATGTATGGGAAGCACCATTTTTTTCCTGTGGATGTCATCGCCAATACTGACGTGAAAGTTTTTCTGATTCCCCGTGATGATTTTGGACACATGATGACTCAGAACCCTGTGGTTCAAACCAACTTCCTGAATCTTATCTCCAACAGGGCGCAGTTTCTGACCTCAAAAATTCGTTTACTTTCGCGAAAATCCATTCGTGCGAAACTGGCTCAGATAATTATTGAGCAGGATGATCAGCGCACGGGCAAGGTTGTAAACAGCCTGAGCCAGCAAAATGCAGCTGACCTCATCGGTGTGGCGCGTCCCAGCCTGGCAAGAACATTCGGCGAATTCCTTGACGAAGGTATCATTGAAGGCTCATGGAAGGAATTTACTATTGTTCACTACCGCACTCTGGAAGG
>PKSY01000167.1 GCA_002869405.1 Marinilabiliales bacterium | reverse complement strand
TGACATCGTTGCGGAATAGCTACGGCATTAATGTTTACGGTATGCTGGGATTCGACTTTTTCAACCAAGGCATTATTAAACTGAATTTCAAAAAGAAAACAATGCACATTGCGTTATATAAATAAGAGCATCATGAGATATATAATATTCATATTATTTTTCAACCTGTTACTGATTCCGGGCCTTACGGTTTCGGGCCAGACACTTCCACCGAATGTCTGCACCATAAAAAACGGCGAGTGGGAATTCACCATTGACCTTACCTGGAATGAAGAGCAAAAAAATGCACTGCAGACAGAATATAATCTGGATAGCCTGATGATTGAGGAAATTTTTGGTGGACGTAAACTCTTTACCATTGATGGTGAAGAGTGGCAGGTATTTCCCATGGATGACAACCAGGTTGTTTTGAAAAAACCGGTCCAGAAAAAGAACTTCATTGAATCATTGCTCTTTGATATTTTCGGGGCTGTTGAGAAACCTGACAAGATGGCCGGGTATGTTTACGGACCGGTTCACTTTGGATACAATAAATTTGAAAGTGAAAGTATAATAATCGACAAGAATGGTGTTACTTTCACACTATTCGGATTCAAAAATGCGCAGAATGTAATATTGGCCGGCTCATTCAACAACTGGAACACACAGAGTATCAGAATGGAGAAACATAATAGCATATGGAGTATCTCGTTGGATCTGGTTCCCGGAAAGTATTATTATAAATTTATTGTGGATGGAATTTGGATGCACGATATAAGAAACCAACTCACAGAACCGGACGGCACAGGAGGAAAAAACTCTGTTCTTTTTGTACCCAATCACACTTTTGAGCTTTCGGGCTTCAGTGATGCCTCTGAAGTGGTTGTTGCGGGAAGCTTCAACAACTGGCAACCAAACGATGCCCATCTGAATTATAAAAACGGAATATGGCAGCTGCCTGTTTACCTCGCCAATGGGTTGCATTATTATAAGTTTATTGTTGATGGCATTTGGATAACAGATCCGGAGAATCCGGTAATAGCAGAAAATGAGTATCAAACCTGCAATTCAGTGTTGACAGTTGGCGAAGGCGTAGAATTTTTCCTTAACGGATTTCAGGAGGCGGAGAATGTATTTATTGCCGGAAGTTTCAATAACTGGGATGCGGGTAGTGATAGGATGATTAAAGATGGATCAGGTTGGTCCAATATCCAGTATTTGAATCCGGGAAACTATGAATACAAGTTTATTGTTGACGGACAGTGGATAACAGATCCCGGCAACCCTGTAACTAACGGCACCGGAGAATTTGAAAACTCCTTTTTTGTTCATGAGCCAAACTACACCTTTGTTCTGGAAGGCCATGATGAGGCAAAAGATGTTTTTGTAACGGGAACATTCAACAACTGGATACATCACGGCTACAGGATGATGAGAAAGGGAGATCACTGGGAGCTCCCGCTATATCTTCCCAAAGGCAAAACCAAGTACAAATTCATTGTTGACGGTGAGTGGATCACCGACCCGGAAAATCCTGAATACGAGCAAAACAGGTATAACACTTTTGACTCTGTGATTTGGATGGAGTGATACAGCATATTCAAGTACTACAAAAATTTAACGGCCAGTAACCATTAAGAAAACAACAACACTCTATGATTACTAAATTTTAAAATGTATATTTGTTAATATTCAATCGCTTACGACGCATATAACATTAATTAGTTCATATGAATAGTACTTATGCTAAATATATGCAAGGAGTGGGATAATTAATACATCGTGTGTAAGCACAAAGCTTTTAATAAATAAAAGCACCTTGTATAACCAGAATAAATACTGATTCTTGAGATGGGCTATATGCATCATTGCATCATAACAGTAGAATTCTAAATCCAAATAACATGAAAAAAACAGCCATTGTCACATCCATTTTTCTTGTCTCACTGCTAATGTTCTCATTTAATTCAGATCAAAGGGATGACACCTATCTGATAATTGGCTGGAATGATCTTGGAATGCACTGCTCGAATAAAGATTTTTCAAAAATCGCCATTCTACCTCCCTATAATAATTTGAATGCTGTGGTTATCAAAAAAGGAACCGCGACAACACTTCCTGAAATTGTTATTTCAGGCATAACTGTTAACTATAGCATTCCCGGAAATACGTATTCGGTTGGAAAGACAAATTTTTGGGATTACGAATTACCTTTATTCGGCGTAAACCTTCCTGATAATATAGGACTTACAGGCGCCGGATTAACAGGGGAAATGGATGTCGATAACGGTGCTTATGTTAAAGAGGGAATCCCAATAACACCCTATACCGATGCTAATCTGGTGGAGGAAGACCCTTATCAACTTGCACTTTTCGAAGTCTTTGATGCACAAAGAAATATGATTGCCACAACCCAAAATGTAATTCCTGTTTCCAATGAAATTAATTGTGTTAGTTCAGGCTGTCATAGCAGCGAAAACGATATACTTTATGAACATGATGATGATGGCGGCTTTGACCCGAATGATACACCTATCCTTTGTGCAGAATGCCATTCTTCGAATGCCCTTGGCACACCAGGCCAACCCGGTGTACCTAGCTTATCCTTAGCTATTCATGATAAACACGATGACGAAACCAATGATTGCTATAAGTGTCATCCAGGGCCCAATACACAATGCTTTAGAGGTGTAATGCATGACAAGGGCATGGTATGTCAGGATTGTCATGGTTCGGTAGAAAATGTTGCAAATACAATTGAAAACGGACGCGAACCCTGGTTAGAAGAACCGCGCTGCGGTGCAACAGAATGTCATGGCGCCGACTACGCTGAAGAACCCGGAAAACTCTTCCGGCAGTCCAAAGGACACGCCGGCTTGTATTGTTCAACTTGCCATGGTGAACCTCATGCCCTTACACCTTCGACTTTGGCAAACGATAATCTTCAAAATATCGCTTTACAGGGCTTCTCCGGCGTGCTACAAAAATGCACTGTATGTCATGGCGTAGATCCTGTTTATCCAGGGCCTCACAATATTTTACCAACATCAATTAATGAGGTCTCAGGAGAGCACACCGATGGCATTCATCTGAATCAAAATTATCCGAATCCCTTCAACGATATTACACATATTCCCTTCTCGATTAATGAACCAGCACGTGTTCATTTGGGAGTGTACTCCATTGACGGAAAAAATATTGTAACTATTATCAATAGCAAAATGAGCCCCGGAAAATATGTTGCAGACTTAAAAAGCAATTTATTAAAACCGGGAACTTACATCGTGATACTTGAGGCGTCTGGAATAAAAAGAAGTATTAATATCGCAGTGCTGTAAAACTATCCTAAATGAATATTTATACATAAATATTACCGGTTAATGTTGTGAGAAGTTGAAAAATATCTTGCAACACGCTGCGCGCTTAATAAGAGTCTCCTGCTCTGCTCCTGATTAAAGAAATAAATAGTCTTCAGCAACAAGATGCGGGTCATGAAAAGTAAAAATATTAACCCTAAAATATATTTTACCATGGGAAAACAAGGAATTAAAGTAGCATCTGTAGATGTAGAAAAATTATTGGAAATGTTAAATGCAGCCCTTGCTGAAGAGTGGCTTGCTTATTATCAGTACTGGATTGGAGCACGAATGATGGAAGGTCCCATGAGAAGCGAAGTAGAACCTGAACTTCTGTTACATGCAGATCAGGAACTTGGTCATGCTGTGATGGTGGTCGACAGGATTATTCAGCTTGGCGGAACTCCCGTTATCAATCCTAATGAATGGGCTAAACTGGCAAGGTGTGCCTACGACGAACCTTCAGATCCCTATATCGAAGTAATTCTCGAGCAAAACCTGGATGCTGAGCGATGTGCTATTCAACGCTATCAGGAAATTGCCGACTTCACTGCCGGGAAAGACCACTCAACACATCAAATGGCAGTACAAATTCTCAATGAAGAACTCGAACATGAAACCGACATTGAGGACTGGATGGCCGACCTTGACCGAATGAAGGAAGAGTGGAAGAAAATCAGGCTTTAACCGGATTCTTAAAAAGCAATTAAAAAATAAACAGGTCAACCACTATTAAGGGTTGCCTGTTTATTATATAGATATTGGAGGATGGATTTACTTCGTGTCAAGGTTCTTAATCCAGCCTGAAATAAATGCCAGGACTTCAGGTGACATGGTCTAATTTCGTATCGGCACCTGAAAACTTTAGTATCTACAAGATGTATGCTATCGGTAAAACACCCCTCATATCGTGCAACCACAACTCAATGCTCTGGGGAACTATATTTTTATCCATACGGGCAAGAAGAAAACCATGTCGCTGATTAGCGCCTGAATGATATTATAAAACAACTACCTGAATCTGATTTTATGCGAATTCATAAGTCGTATATTGTTGCGCTAAAGCATATTGATATTATTGAGAAACATCAGGTAACTATTCACAAAACAGATATTCCTATTGGTGTTACATATCGCGAAATATTTCATCAGAAAATAAATCTGTTGAGATTTGGGAAATAATTTTGAGCATTCGACCTACATGTTAAAATAGATCCCAACCATCTAACAACCTATCATCATAATGAGAACCAATAAAAAAAATATGAGAAAAAAATGTAACAATCCTATAAGTTCATCAGTCTTATGTGTGATTTTTTAAATATCACTAAATAAGCTCCTTACATTGCAAAATCAATCAAAGATAAAATCAAAAGGCAACTTCTTCCTGGATAAAGAAAATATTAGAACAATTGACACCTTTCGTGTCACTTATTTCATCCTTTTTATCGTATTTTTCCTGTTGACAGAAGCAGGCAGAACTCTTTACCGGCCCTATATCTACGAAAACAATATTAATGATTTTGGTATCGCTGACTCAATGGGAAATCTGGGAGGAATATTTGTTCAGTTGTTTTTTGGTCTTGCACTACTAAACTCATCGAAAACCAAAGGTATAAGATTAATCTGCTTTTTCATTATCGGATATGTGCTTTATGAAACAAGCCAGTTAATTCTTCCCAAAGGAGTATTTGACTGGAAAGATATTTATGGCACCCTGATTGGCGGAATAATCGGGTTATTACTATTTCTTCTTCTGCAAAAACTAATTAAAAGAAATAAAATCATTTATAGGTTTTAATTCCCTTTCTCATTTAAGTATATTTGCATCTTTACGAGAATTGAAAAAGTAAGGTAAAATAACTGTCATGTATAAACATCTCTTTGGTCCCGTGCCCTCGCGAAGACTTGGAATGTCTCTCGGCATCGACCTCATTCCAAAAAAAGTGTGCTCTCTCGATTGTGTCTATTGCGAAGTAGGTGAAACCACAAAGCTGACCACCGAAAGGATGGAATACGTGAAATACGAAAAAGTTGTTGAGGAGATTTCGCATTTTATGAGCAGCAACCCGAAAATTGATTATATCACTTTCTCAGGCTCCGGAGAACCAACATTAAACATGCGGATTGGCGATGTGCTGAATTTCATTAAAGATAATTACCCGGACGTCAAAACCGCAGTGTTAACAAACGGCACCCTCCTGTCACAAAAACATGTAAGAGACGAACTCCTCAGGGCTGATGTGATCCTTCCTTCACTTGATGCCGCAGGCGAAGAAGCATTCAAAAAAATAAACCGCCCCCACCCTGATATATCACTTCAGGAATACATTCAGGGACTTATCGAGCTCCGAAAAGAATATAAAGGTGAAATATGGCTTGAGGTGCTTTTCCTGAAAGGTTATAATGATTCCGTTGAAGAATTAACCAGACTGAAAGAGGCTATCACAAAAATAAATCCTGACAGAATACAGCTTAACACGCTCGACAGACCCGGAATACTTAAAGACCTGGCACCTATGACAAATACTGAGCTGCAAAGCATCGCTGACTTCTTAGGGAGCCTGAATACAGAAATCATCGCAAGCCAAATGGAACGCACAGCCATTGAATCATACAATGGCGATATTGAGTCTGCAATTCTTGAAACTATCGCCCGACGACCATGCACACTTGATGACCTTCACAAATTACTTGGAATACACGTCAACGAAATCAATAAATACCTTGGAACTCTTGAGCGCAATGGGAAGATTGCCTGCCAGAAACTCGAAAGAGGTGTGTTCTATCGTAAAAAAACAGATTGAAGATTTTGAATATGTCCGAAAATGTCTGTAATTGCAGTGTATTCAAATCGATCCTGTTATGAATCAAATCCGGAAGCTGAGCCCTGAGCGTAAAGTCAACACTACTTTATTGCTTGTGGCCACAATGGCCACGCACTTCTTTAACCCGTTTATGGGTTCTGCAGTGAATATTGCTTTAAAGAAAATCGGGACTGAATTTACCATGTCTGCAGTAGAGCTCAGCTGGGTTTCCATGTCATATCTATTGGCGCTGGTAGTTTTTTTGGTGCCATTTGGAAGATTAGGTGACATCTGGGGCAAGACAAAGATGTTTTTGTATGGTACAATATTCTTCGCTGTGGCAACCTTACTCTGTGCCTTTGTCCCCGGATCAGCTTACCTTATCGCATTGCGATTCGTGCAGGGTATTGCATCTGCAATGATGACCGCCACGCTCATGGCTTTGGTAATCTCCGCATTCCCTCCGGAAAAAAGAGGCAAAGTCATCGGATTAAATGTTTCCTCGGTTTACCTCGGGTCCTCACTGGCACCCATGATTGGCGGATTTCTCACCGATATGTTTACATGGCGCAGCATCTTCCTTATCAACGCCACAGCAAGTACGCTGATTGCATTATTAATTATCTGGAAATTAAACAAAGAGTGGACTCCAACATTAAAAGAAAAATTCGATTTTAAAGGTTCGGTAATTTACATGATTGCCATCTCAATGCTGATGTATGGCCTCTCAAAACTTCCTGAGATAAAAGCTATTGGCTTTACTTTGGCAGGTCTGGCAGGGATGTTCATATTTATTAAAACAGAATTAAAAACCACCTTTCCAGTACTCAACATTAAGCTGTTCACTCAGAACAGAGTTTTTGCACTCTCCAATCTATCGGCATTTATCAATTATGCAGCAACTTTTGCAATCTCCTTTATGCTGAGTCTGTTTCTGCAATATGTAATGGGAATTGAGGCCACACAGGCAGGAATGATTCTCGTTATTCAGCCTGTAGTAATGGCTATAGTCGCATCCTTTTCCGGGCGGCTTTCAGACAGAAAAAATCCACGAAAGCTGGCAGCAATAGGAATGGGAAGCAGTGCTGTAGGATTACTTCTTTTGAGTTTTATTAACCAGGATACAAGCACATCATATATTCTTTTGGCCCTGTTTATTCTGGGTTTTGGTTTTGGAATGTTTTCGTCTCCTAACACAAATGTTATCATGGGCTAAGTAGATCGAAAAGTATATGGTACTGCATCCGCAATGGTAGCTACCATGCGGAATACCGGCATGATGTTCAG
>PKSY01000037.1 GCA_002869405.1 Marinilabiliales bacterium | reverse complement strand
TGGATAGATTTTTTTACCGCTAAGGCGCTATGCCGCAAAGGTGTCTTTCCGCCTTTGCGGTATTATTTAAATATTTTTCGCCCCCTGTCGGGTATGGTCGGTGCCTGAGCGGAGCCGAAGGCACATTCCCTATATCCATAATATGAAGGCATAAAAAAAAGAGACTGTTTAAAAACAATCTCTTTTCTGGCTCCTCCTGCTGGACTTGAACCAGCGGCCCTCTGATTAACAGTCAGATGCTCTAACCAACTGAGCTAAGGAGGAATCTCTGTACGGGTTTATGTCCCGTTGAGAGCGCAAAATTAACACTTTTTTTTAACCTGCAAATATTCCTAATGAAAAAAACGAAAAAATCTTCATTTTTCTAGCTTGCAGCCATCGGAAGCTTCCTTCTGCGGATGCTGTTCATAAATAAGTTCATCAACAAAGATCCATCTCGATCCTTCAAGAAAAGTCTCTTTTAGTTGCAGTTCGTCATTTACGTCAGCATAAATCCTGATATATTTCACATCACGCGCTCTGAAACGTGCCGTAATTGCATGCGTCCAGTGATGGTATGGTGCATCGGGCGGTTTTACTCTGTGGCGATACACCCTTTGAAATCTTCGTCCGTCGCAGGATACTTCGATGGTAACCTTTTCAGGAATAAAAATACCTTCCTCTGCCTGCTGCAGGAATCTGATACCAAGCATGGAGATTGTCGTGGGTTTGTTCAGCTCCACCTCAACACTTAAATCTTTATCAGGAATCCCAATCCAGTTAAGGGTGTAATCATCGGGGTCGCCCGATAGTCCGTCCATCAAAGCATATTCTCCAAGACCACAAAAGTTTTCGCTATAGCTGTGGCGCCATTTGATCTCTCTGGCTTTGCTCATGACAATCTGAGCCTCACCAATGGCTGAGGGCAGCATTTCTTCGCAGGTAGCAAAGGCTCTCACAGCAGCACTATGATTTAAAGTAACTGGTTGATTATATTTTTCTGAAAAGTATGTTGGCATGCTGCCGTCTGTGGTATAATATATTGTTGCTCCGGGCGCACTCTCAATCTGCATCAGTGCTTTTCCTTTAACGGGTTTGAAGTAGATTTGTGGAGTGCGGCAAGCATCCATAAGGTGGATATTCCTGCCTGTAACGTTTTGCAGGTAGTCAATCGCTTCATTAAAGTTGTTGTTGCTGAAGATGATGATTCGATCTGCTTCTGCTGACGGGGAAACCGGTAAGAATTTTTGTTCCCGGTTATCGATGATGAGTACCCCATGATTGACAGACCTCTGATTCATCGGGTCTTCGGAAAGTAAAAATATTTTTTCAGGAATAAAGGGTGTATTAACCCAGGGACTGACATCCAGTGAAATACCCTTTTGTGGAATATGGATAAATGTGAAAAAGGGCGATTCAAGGCGCAGTCGGTCTTCGTGTTGTGCTATACGCAGCTTCGGTTGCCAATCAGGGAGTTCCTCCTCCGGAGTTTCAGCAAACTCTTTCTGCTCCGACCATTGCACTCTGATAATTTGTTCGGATATGACAGTAAGCATTAGCTCTCCCTCGGCGATTGTGCTTTCTTTAACAGGAAAATTCTGTGCGAATTGCGTTGTAGGAATCGCAACAAGTGCCACAAGGAGAAGCAGAATACTATGGAGGTTTTTAATCATCAGAAGCAAAGATACTTTTTCCGCATAAAAAAAAGTAGGTTTTGGTTTTTTCTTCTGCATATGGTAAGTTAAGATACTGTTTTTTAAAGTGCTGTTGACTTTGCCCGGGAATATGTCGATATTTGTAAATGAACGACTTACCATAGTAAGAGAATGCCATATGTTTTATCGGCGGACAATTTTTCTGGTACTCTTTATCGGATTTTTTCTTTCTCAGGGGAAAGGACAGGGACCTGTGGTTTTTCATGGTAAAAATACCCTTCAGTATCATTATGCGGGTAGAAAAGGCCTGTACTCTTCTCTTCCGGTTTCCTATCTTACCAATGAGTTTTCAGGAACACTGAATGTTTTTGGAATGCCGGTGAACGGTATTTCATATTTCAGTACTGCACCTGAAAATGGTAATCTTTTTCGTTTTTCGCTTCGTGCTACTCCATCGAGGTATTTGGATGCTTTTTCGCAAAATACGCCAACGTTTGTTCGTAAGTTTCTCGGAGCTTTTGAAACGCTTGAAATTGGGAACACTCATCCTGATTACGGGATTTTGGTTTTACAGCACACATCAGTTCGGGGAGTTAATATTGCAATTAATCCCGGGATTTTTTATGCCGCTTTTGTTACAGGAACTGTCACTCATGATTTGCATAAGTTTTATCGCACCCGTATTAATCAGCCGGAAACAAGAATATATTATGGCGGTCTTGGAATTGGAGATCGGCGGAAGAGTTATTTGCATTTTTCGTTTCTATCGGCCCGGGATGAGGGTCGCGGGGAAGTTGAAGAGTACAGACTCCGTGATAATGTTGTAATCGGAGCTTCCGGCGGGCTTTCTTTTTTCCAAAACCGTTGGAAAACGGAAGTAGAGGGTGCATTTTCAGTTTATACACGCGACAGAACAGTTCCAGGCCTGGATGAATACCTGCCAATACCCTTTACTTTTCCTGATGGGTTGTTAAAGATTAATGCCAGTACAATGGGAGATGTTGCTTTCAAAGTTTCCTCCCGGCTTCGGTTGAAAAACCTCTCAATGGATGCTCAGATTCGAAGAACCGGTGCAGGTTATCATACTTTAGGGAATCCGTACCTCAGAAATGATCTTTTACTGGCTGATGGAAGAGTAGCATGGAAAATTTTAAAAAAGAGGTTGTCTGTATCTGCATTCTTTAAGCATCAGTATGATGATCTTGCCGGCTGGAAAGATTATAGAACAAGCGTGAGTGCGGCAGGAATCTCTGTTGCATGGAGAAATGCCAAACAACCATGGATTGTTGTAAACTGGTCTCCCTGGTTTCAATATGCTGATCACCCTACAAAAAAAATAAAGGCAGAAACGTCTCACCTCTCTCTGCTTTCAGGATATGCATATACGATTAATAATATCAGGGCATCTACCACCGTAAGTTATACCCGGTTAATGAATTCAAGGATCATTGACACAACATTCTTCGGGCTTCGAAGCAACTCTTTTTCCGTTGCGCAGAGCATGCGTCTGAACAGAAGGCTCTCCATGAACGGCTCTGTGAATTTAAGCTTCAGGGATATTGCTGATAAGAACAGATCTGTTTACACTTATAACATTCAATGCCAATACGGCGAAAGAGACGGCTGGCAAAACCGCCTGCGTTTATCTTACAGTACTTTTGAATCGAGCGGGGAAAAGCTCCGAATTCACTATACCACATCATTAAAAGTTTTGAAATGGCTCAAACTTGAAGGTTCTGTTTTAAGAAATGATTACTTCAGGTTTATATCTTCTTCCAGACTTGAAAATGATTGGATAATCCTGACATCTGTTCTATTTACCTGGTAATACTTCTAATTATGAAAACATTTAGAATTTTTATACTCACAGTCTCTTTGATAGCAGCATATACTGTTTCAGGACAAGGCACTAATGAAATTATGATACAGTTTGAGTTGCCCCCGGCAGGACAACTCTATCCGGAAGAGCTCTATGGTTCTGTGATATTGATAAACACATCAGGTTCGCCGCAGTATATTGCCCTCAAGGCTGTTGTGAATGAATCAGATCAGGGATTAATCTTTGATGGCACCAGTGCGGTTTTGGAAGTGCCGGTGGGTACATATTTTGTTAATGAACAGGATATTGAGGGCGGAAATGTTACTTATGCCTCTGCTGAGATTGAAAGTTTCGTGCTTCAAACGGGAACTTTGCCCGCCGGGGAATATACAATTTGCCTGTATGCTGAAGATGCGGAAACAGGGATGTTGCTTGGAGAAAATTGTGTGGAGCATCTGATTACAAACTCATCACCTCCCGCATTAATGCAGCCTGCCGATGGTGATGTTGTTCAGGAACCCTATCCCGTGTTTCTCTGGACCCCTCCGGTGCCAATGCCATCGGATAATCTGCCTGAATATACTTTTGTAATGGCTGAGGTAAGCCCCGGAATGAGCCCGCAAGAGGCCATTTCTCAGCAACCGGCATGGATAAGTTTGGAAGGGATTCAGGAACCTGTTTTTCTCTATCCTCCGGATGCAATGGAACTTCAGCAGGGTGTAACTTATGCCTGGCAGGTACAGAGCCTGCTTAATGGATATCCTTTCGGTGAAAATGGCGGGTTCAGTGAAGTCTTTGTGTTTAAATATTTTTCTGATGGGTATGGTGGTATTATTCTTTTATCGCCCGGAGAAGAGGAAAATGTTGTCGTTGAAAATCCTGTTTTTCAATGGGAACCTATGGGCGGTGATGACATATTATATCACTTTATGTTATGGGAAGTTAATGATGAAATTCTTGCACTGGAGCAGGATGGTGTAGCTCTAACCGGGCAAATGCTGATGGACTATCCTGTTTTTTATGAAAATGATAACCTTGAAGATCAGGGAATGGTATATCCTGACCTGGCTCCGCCCCTGAACCCTGCCAGAGGATATTACTGGTATATTGAGGGACAGAGTAGCTCTGGCAACACTTTACATAGTGAGGCCAGAAGGTTTTCCTATCGTGATGAAACTTTAAAACCCTGCGACACCGTTGAAGTGAACTTCAGGATAAGGATAACTATTGACAGTATTTCTTCTGCATTATGCGGTTTAAATGATGGATTGGTGGATTCATTGATGAATCTTTATAATCAACTGGAAGATGAGATGTGGCAACGTGACAGTCTCAAGGGTGCAAAAGATGCTGCAGACCTTTTTCAGCAAACTATGGAGGGCTTGAAGACATCTGCCAGCGGTACATTTCAGGATCAGATTGATGAAACAAATAACCTTTCCGGAACAGATGCCGGATGTGCAGGAAGCTGGGAAAGTGATTTTTATAATCGTTACGTGGCACCTTATCCATCCCCGCAAAGGGAAAAGGTTTACAATGAATATGTAAAAAGATATACCAGACGTTTTGAGCGATGCAAATCAAAACGAACCAGTTGGCTGGAGGATGACAAGGATAAGATTGAAAAATATTATGATAACCAGCTGGAAGATATAGAAGATATTCAGAAGCAAATTCAGGGAGAGCTAGGTCTTCATTCCAGGAATATTGGTGATCTTCAGCGCAGAATAAATGCTTTAAGTCAAAATTTAGCAGCGGCCCTTTGTGATATTGATGTCCACTGGAATGCTTTTATCCAGTATCTGGACTCAAATACAGTATGTATCAAATGCGGTAAAGTTTATTATACCAAGCCTCCGGATTTACAGATTATGGATAGCTGTTTAAACAATATTTATGATAAGCTCCGGGGTAAAATCCGGGGTCTTCGCAGCCCGGATGACATGCAGGAGTTGCAGGCACAAGCAAATGAATACTTTCCTTTTGATGAGTTGATGAAGGAAAAGGATAAGCTTGACAGCCTTAAAAGCGCTTTTCAGTCGACAGTAAATCAGTGGAATCAAAACTCCTCATTATCTAAGATGGTGCACCCCTGTTGTCAGAGTCTGATGTCGCTTGCCGGAGGCCGGTATCTTTATGGGCACCAGAATAAACCATTCAGGAATGAATCATCATATGGACAAAGATTAGGGCTTGGGAATGCAGGGGTAGTTGCTGTTCCTAAAAATCCGCAGCAAATGCAGAACCCTGATTTCAGAAGACAATACTACAAGGATAAGCGAGGGTTTTATAAACAGCGGTATGAGCTGTCAAAACAGATTGACAAAAGTATTCGCAATCTAAAGAATGGCCATTCGGACGGCAGGTCATTTATGCATGGACTCAAAGATGACGAAGCTGTCAGAAAACACGGCATGGTAAAAGCCCATCCTTACCATAACAGTTCCCGCGACAGTATTCAGGATGCCCTTGAGGAGTTACTCTATAAAGCCGGTAACTGCTATGATGAAGACCGGCAAAATCAACGGCACAAAGAATACCTGACATTACATCATAAGTGTTTTAATTTCAGGCAGTGTCTGGAAATCCTGGATCGCGAATATCAGTATTATAGGGATTCACTGGGGCATTACAGAAATGTACTGGAGGATGAGATTAGTGATGCAGAAAAGAATCTTAATAGGCTGAAAGGGAAAGTTGAGCGTCTTCGTGAAAGAATAAACGGACTCAATCAGTCGATTCAGAATCTTCAGAATCAATTGGCCGGAGTCACAGATAATAGTGCACGAACAGGGATTCAAAACAGGATAAACAATTTATCGAACGAGCGAAATGATATTGGCAGAAAGTTGAATCTGATCGAAAATGATATCCCTGCCATTGAGCGAAAGCTGGCCGGTTTAAGGCAGCGGGCAGAAGGCCTTTCTGCAGCAATGAATCCACGTCCGGTGGCCTCATTGACTGATTGCGAGGCGGAACGACAACAAGTTCAACAGGCTCGTCACCAGCAAAGAAATGATGCTCAGGGTATTCATGGAGATGCATCAAATTCTTCTCAGGAAATCAGCAGACATTTATCTGAGGCTAATGGCATTTCCGATGATATTACCGATGCACATCGCGACGGAACCACAATCGGAAGAGATATTGAAAATCAGCTCGAGGAGGAGCGACAAAGAGCTGAAGCAGAGCGACTCAGAAAAGAGCGGGAGATAAAAGGAATATGTGCAAAATTGTTGACTGAGTATTGTGATGAAAACAGTCCTGCAGGAGCTGTTTTTGATTCTTTGGCTGTAGCGTATGAGTTTTTGTCAGGGCAGATTGATCAGATCACGGGAGGATTATGTGCTTTTACAGATAAAATGAAGGAGTTCAAAGATCAGATTGATGAAGCTAAAGAGACTATAGAGGATATTGTAACGATACTATCAGGTGTAAATAAAGAAGCTACTTTGGATGAGAGAAATAAATCCTTTGCAAAAGTGTTAAAATATGCTGCTGCATTTGGAGATAAAGTTCCGGGTTTCGGTGAGATGGTATCTTTTTATGCTACAGCATACCAGGCTTCAATAAATGCAATATATGAAATACTGGAAATGCAGATAGCTAAAATAATTCCTTATATTGATTATGAATTAAGAGTAGTGTGTCCAAATGAAAGTTGGAAAGGAAAAACATTGGAGCAAATTGAAAATGAA
Source organism: Marinilabiliales bacterium (assembly GCA_002869405.1). Taxonomy (GTDB): domain Bacteria; phylum Bacteroidota; class Bacteroidia; order Bacteroidales; family BM520; genus BM520. Next base: position 325 of record PKSY01000037.1, on the reverse strand, counting down.
ATGTGGAATAAATCAGATATTTTAAAAAGATTCGATTCTTTGAATCCGAACCAATTGGAAGCATTGGAAAAATACTACAAGGAGAAGGTAAAAGAGTCTATTCTGGAGTGCTGTTTGAAAAAGTTGGGAGAGTAGTTGTGTAAAGATTTTTTTCATTTAATGGGTAACAAAACGTCACTTTTTGCATAAAGCAACAGGTACCATAAAAAGGGCGGCATGAAAAAGGGCGGCGAGGGAGAGGAATGTGATGTTGTTTTTTTTTGTGGTATTGCGCGGGAAGGCGAGGCAGGGTCAAAAAAAATCCACCCTTTCAAAGGGTGAATAT
>PKSY01000333.1 GCA_002869405.1 Marinilabiliales bacterium | reverse complement strand
TCAGGCCTTATGTTTTGGATATGTAATGTTTGATATTTTTTTGGTATGCAGAATTTGTGGACAATTATTAATATGAGAGTTCTCTTTTGTTTTTTTGACCCTTTGAAAGGGTTTGAAAGGGTTTAAAAGGGTTTCAAAAGATTACTATGGCCCAAAGTTTCCTCATCGTCAAAATAATGATTCAACAACAATAAATGATCACTGCTTTTCATAATGAGCCTTCAGACTATGGCCTTTAATTGTAAGATGTTTAAAAAAAACCACCCCAAAAATGAGGTGGTCGTTTTCTGAATAAGCGGCCTGCAATTAAGCAAGCTATATCTTTGCCGGATTTTTCCGGAATATAAACCATAAACCAACAATAATAAGCGGTAAGCTTAAAATCTGACCCATATAGAGTGGCATTCCAATTTCAAAATCTACCTGAGGGTTTTTGATATATTCAATCAGGAATCGGGCAGTAAATGTCAGGAAGAAGAATAGTCCTGCCAGTAAACCCGGTTTAATCTCTTTTCCTCGTTTTTTATACACAAAGAATATGATAAAGAAAATCAGCAGGTAGGAGAGTGCTTCATAAATCTGTGTTGGGTGTTTTGGTACCGTTTCACCGTTTCTTTCGAAGATAAAACCCCAGGGAAGGGAAGTCTCTACGCCATAGATTTCTGAATTCATCAGGTTTCCCATACGGATAAAAAATGCAGGAACAGGAATTCCCACCGCCAGTTTATCAAACAACCATATGAGATTGATATTATACTTTTGCTTGTATTTTCGTGCAAAGAGCCACAGTGCAATTGGTATTGTTACAGCTGCGCCGTGACTTGCCAGTCCGCCTTTCCAAATCATGAGGATCTCCCATGGATTGGCGAGATAATATGAGGGCTCATAGAAAAAGCAATGTCCGAGACGTGCTCCAAGGATGGCCGCTACAATAACCCACAAGGCAAGAGTATCGGTAAGGCGCTCCGGTTTTCCCTCTTTTTTTATCATCCAGCCAACTATAACGTAAGCCAGGTATAATCCTATTGCATAAAATAAACCGTACCATCTCACGTGAATTCCCGTGCTGGGAAATATCCGTGGATCAATACTCCAGGTAATAAAATCTAATAGCATCGTTGTCGTTTTAAGTAACAAATGTAGAATAATTTCATGTAAAGAGCCATGAATCTGCCCATTTTCATCTCTGCGGGCCTCTAATTATACGCTATTCTGAACGAATTTGTAAAAAAATCATTGTCAAATGGGTTATTTTTCATCTGTTTTTGCATTAAGTGGATGGTATTACACTTGATATTAAGTTTATGACAAATTATAACGAGCAGGAATGGATATACCGCATATCATTGAAAATCACTCCGGGCATGGGGGATATTACGATTCGCAAGCTGGTAGATCATTTTGGCAGCGCAACAGAAATATACACGAAAAAGTCTTCTGAGCTTAGGCAGATAAAGGGCATGTCATCAAGGGCTGTTGAAGGTATCCTCTCCGGGTCGTATCAAAAAGTTGCTGAGAAACATCTTCAGAATCTGCTAAAGCTTAATGCAGAATTGCTTTTTTATTCGGATAGTAATTATCCTGCACGATTATCTCAGTGCCCTGACAGCCCTGTGATGCTGTTTTATAAGGGTTCGTCAGGGTTAAATGTTCGTCGCATGCTCGGAATTGTGGGGACCAGAAATGCAACACCTCAGGGTAAAAAAATCACTGAAGACATTGTCAAAGGATTAGTAAAACAGGGTGTAACAATTGTAAGTGGATTGGCATACGGAATCGATACCATGGCACACCGAAGCGCTGTAATAAATCAACTGCCAACAATTGCAGTGTTGGGTCATGGCCTTGATATGTTGTATCCACAGCAAAACAGTGCCCTTGCGCGAAAAATTGCTCTTAACGGTGGGCTCATAACAGAGTTCTTTCCTGATACCCTTCCTGACAGGGAGAATTTCCCACGCAGAAACAGAATTATAGCAGGGTTATGTGATGCTATCGTGGTGGTGGAAGCCGCCAGTAAGGGTGGTGCTCTCATTACTGCCGATATAGCCAATACATACAATCGCGATGTATTTGCTGTGCCTGGCAGGTGGGGCGATGAATATTCTGTGGGATGTAACAAGCTTATAAAAATCAATAAAGCAGCGCTTATCCAATCAGCTGACGATATCAGGTATATTATGGGTTGGGACAGCACTTGTGAAAAACAAAGTGCTCAGGCAAACTTGTTTGGGCAATTGCCGGAAAAGGAACAGAAGATATATGCCCTGTTACTAAAGCATGGTGCTGCCGGTATCGATTTTATATCACATCTTACGCATATCAGTCAGGGAGAACTTTCGTCACTGTTATTGAAGATGGAGTTTGACGGGATTATCAGAATTTTGCCGGGAAAACTATTTGCAATATCATAAATTGCCCGGAAGTTGTATTTTTACAGCCGGATATGACTGAAACGAAAACAAATGGTCTGGTATTGCGCTCCACAGGTAGCTGGTATACGGTACTTCTGGATAGCGGTGAGACCCTGGAGTGCAGATTAAAGGGGAAGTTCCGGATGAAGGGAATTAAATCCACCAACCCGGTTGCTGTGGGTGATAAGGTTGAGGTCGAATCTCCGGATTCCGGATCTCCGGTGATTAAAACTATCTTTCAGCGCGATAACTATCTCATCCGAAAAGCTACCAGGCTAAGCAAGCAAAGTCATATTATCGCTGCCAACATTGATCAGGCAGTGATTGTTGTTACCCTTGCCTATCCACGTACAAGCACTGGTTTTATTGATCGCTTCCTGGTTACTGCAGAGGCATATCATATACCGGCAATCATTATCTTCAACAAAACTGATCTTTATGATGATGAGCTTTCTCTGCAGCATAAGGCAATGATTGATTTATATGAGCGTATTGGTTACAATTGTATTAATACTTCTGCTAAAACCGGCGAAAATATTATCAATGTGAAGGCGGTGTTGAAAGAAAAGATCTCTCTGTTTGCAGGACATTCGGGCGTTGGGAAGTCGGCAATTGCGAATGCTGTGGATAGTTCCTTAAATCTTAGAACCGGGGTCATCTCCGATGTGCATAAAAAAGGAAAACACACAACTACATTTGCTGAAATGCATCCGATTTCCGGCGGTGGATTTCTGGTTGATACACCGGGAATCAAGGAGTTTGGACTGGTGGATATGGAGAAAGTTGAAATCGCCCAGCGTTTTCCGGAAATGAGAAGTATAATGCATAAATGCAGGTTTAATAATTGCACACATGTGAATGAGCCGGGATGTGCTGTGAAGGAAGCTGTGGAAAAAGGTATAATAGATAAAACAAGATATAGGAATTATCTGGGCATCCTCGATGATGATTACTGGAATGAAAACATTTATTAAAATATGAGGGTAGTAATTCAAAGGGTTGAAAGGGCTAACGTTGCCGTTGAAGGAAAAATTACAGGACAGATTGAGAATGGATTAATGATTCTTGCGGGTTTTGAGGATGCAGATATGCATGAAGACCTTCAGTGGATGAGTGCCAAAATCAGTAAGCTCAGAATCTTTGATGATGAAAACGGTGTAATGAACCGTTCTGTGGTTGATGTTCAGGGAGGTATTCTTGTGGTAAGTCAGTTTACATTACATGCGAATACCAAAAAGGGAAACAGACCATCCTACATCCGTGCAGCAAAACCCGATGTTGCAATCCCATTATACGAAGCTTTTAAGAAACAACTTTCTGATGACACCGGAATTGAAATCCAAAGTGGTGTTTTTGGTGCCATGATGAAAATAGACCTGCTTAATGACGGCCCAGTGACCATAATAATTGATACGAAGAATAAAGAGTAAATTCGGGGCAAAATATCTATCTTTCTGGATTATTGTTGTTTAGGGTGGATTTTAATTTTCCGATGTTGTATATTTGTTAGACTCCAATAACTAAATATAGCATCATGAAAAAAATTACGATTTTGGTTCTGCTGTTTTCTATCGCTCCTTTATTCTCTTTTTGTCAGACTATTGATGATGAAAATGGAGATTGGAGCCTTCAGCATGTTACGCTATACGATACTCCTGAGGCTGAGATTATGGTCAGAACCGGAGATATTGATAATCTGGGATTTGGCTGGCCTGCCCAGTTTAATCCATTTTCAGGAAATTCCACACCACGTCATTCTTTTCCCTGGGTGGTTGATACTTTGGATGCTTCAGGGACAGACAGGATAATGGTCGTAACAAGCTATGAGGGAAGCCCACCCCATGGAAGTGATGGATATACTGCAAATACCTCCCGTCCTGAGAACCTACCACGGCCAATTTTGCTTAATTACGATTTAAATGGTCAAAGTATAGAGTCTGCAATGCTACAGATCTTTGTGGACGACTTCCAGGCTCCGGTTTGGTGGGCTGAATATTTTGTGACTATCAATAATGTTCATGTTCCTATCCTTGGACAAGTTGTAAATCAATTATCACAAACAGGACCTATAGGGAAAATTATTAATGTAAGTATTCCTAATCAGTATTATTATTTACTGGAAAGTGATTCATTAAGTATTTTATTTGATGATCTTACTACCGGTGCTGCTGATGGATATGCTATTGATTTTGTGAAGCTTCTGATTAACCCTTATGATCTTACTTTCTCTGCAAAAGTGTATGGAAATGTCAAAGATGCTGAAACCAATGATCCTTTGGAAGGCGCAACGGTAACTGCTTCCAATAATGATGTTGTTATTACCGACTCAGAAGGAAATTACATCTTTTCAAATCTTCCTGCAGGAATCAATGAGCTTTGGGTAACCAAATTCAGTTATGATACAACCCGTATTTTGGTTGACCTTGTGGCGGGAGACTCTATTGCAAGAGATTTTTCCATAAATGAGGTTTTGGAAGTTGAGTTTTCCGCTGATCAAACAACTTCTTTTGCCGCTCCTCTTACAGTTCAGTTTACCGATATGACTTCCATGAACCCTACATCGTGGAGTTGGGATTTTGGTGATGGTCAAACATCCACAGATCAAAACCCTGATCATACATATCTGGAAGATGGCGTATATAATGTTTCTCTCACTGCTGAAAACGCCGAAGAGTCCAATACAAAAACGAAGACAAGCTATATTCAGATTGGTGTGGAGGGAATTGCGAGTTCTAATTTTGTTACGGATATAATAATCTATCCCAATCCATTTTCTGAGAATGCAGTGCTATCATTTTCATTAAATAATTCAACTTTCATTCAGGTAGATATTATTGATCTTACCGGGAAATCAGGAAACTCTGTTTTTTCAGGTATTTTGAATTCCGGAGAACACAAAATCAGTATTAGGCAGCAGGATCTTTGTGAGGGTGTGTATTTTCTCCGTATCCATAATGAAAATTATAGCTACATAAAAAAAATGGTTATTCTCGAAAAATAATCACTTTTCAAATTGAAAATGTCATTTAAAAAGCAATACTGATACCACCACTTGGCAGAATCGGCAGCTGATTAATACGGTCGTTGGTAACCCTGTCAATATAAAAGATATTATCTCTGTTGTATAAATTGGTTACTCCGGCAGTGGCTTCAATTTTCGTTCTTCTGCCAAGCTCCCATTTCTTTTTGATATTTACATCGAAGCGATGATAGTAGGGGAGTCGGCCGGTATTCAGGTCAGCATAAATAATCCCAAGTTCTCCGTTTGTAGTTGTATAGTTTTCAAAGATACCACCTGTAAATAGTATCTGCTCATAGAAACCCTGAGTGAGTGTGAAAGGGAATCCTGAGCCGAAATTCCAGCGGGCACTGAACTCCCAGCTTAAATCCCTTCCTGCAGTATATGTTCCCAGCAGGTTGATGTTATGCCGGCGGTCGTAGTGCGGGTAATAAGTCTGCAACTCGTCGGTTCTTGTAACATAACCATGAGAATAAACCATCCAGAAGTAAATTCTTTTGTAGTCGTACTTAATAGTCATATCTATACCATAAGCATCACCCTCTTCGATAATAAAGTCGTTTTTCAGATAGTCAGGCTTATCGAAGTTTGCCTGTGTATCTTCATATACTTTGTTTCTGTTTAGATTGGTGAGCTGAGTAAAGTCCTTATAGTATCCCTCAACATTTAAAGTGATCGTATTTGTGAGGTCATATTCCACACCCAGAATCGCATGGTTTGCTTTCTGAAGTTTATGTGTGACCTCATTTCCCAGAAATTCATCTGGCAGGTTGTCAGGACCGGAGAGAAATCCATAGAATAAGTTTACAACGTCGCGGTCGGAAGTGGCGCTGATAAGGTTTTGGGAATAGATTCCTGTAGCGAGTTTGAAGCGTAAACGGTCGCTGGCATTATACTTCATTGCAAGGCGTGGCTCCGGAGATCTGTTGGAGAGACTTGCATAATACTGGAAACGGAAACTTGGTTCAATGATCCAGTTTTTGAATGTGCCTTTGTATTTTACAAAAAGACCGATCTCGGTAGTATGTTCTTTTTGTTCAATCTTTAGTCCCAGGTCATTATAGAATTCAAAGTTGGTATTATACCCCAACATTTCTACCCCGTACTTAATCTCATCTTTTCCAATAAAATAGGTGAAAGTGAGACCCAGGTTAAACCCGTCAATATCGCTTGTTCTGGGTTTAGCGTCGCCTTCTGCCATAGTAATACCATAGTTTGTGAAGGCAAAATTACCCTCAAGAAGCGTAGGCGTATTTCCGGGAATTACCACAAAGTTTGCTCCTGCACCAACACTTCCCCAATTATAATCTGCAAGGTCTTTATAACCATCAACAGCATCATTAAAATTAAAGCCAAAAACATTCAGCTTGCTTCCGTTAGCACTGTTAAGGCTCACTTTTCCGTAAATATCTCTATAAAAATAAGGAAGACCGTCTGGAATATATGTATAAAGATTATCAGCAGCCTGATCGAGGTAACTTGTTTTAGCAGAAAGTACAAACGATGAACTTCCTGAATTATTGATTTTTTTCTTAAACGGGCCTTCAATCAGGACTTTGGCGCCGAAAGTAGAAGCGTCTACTTTTCCGGCAATTCGTGTTTTATTTCCGTCACGGGTTCTGATATCCATAACAGAAGATATCCTTCCGCCATATTCAGCACCAAAACCACCGGTATAAACATCCGCATTACTCATGAGATCGGAATCAAATACTGAGAAGAGACCTATGGAGTGAAATGGGTTGTAGATTACCATCCCGTCAAGGATTACTTTATTCTGAATCGGAGAACCCCCGCGGATGTATAACTGTCCGCCCTGGTCACCTGTAAATACCACGCCGGGAAGCACCTGAAGATACTGGGCAAAATCTTTCTGACCACCCACAGAGGGGATTTTATCTATTTGCTTGGGTGTGATTTTAACAACAGATGTGTTTGTCTCAGTCTTCGCTTCCTGTCGTTCAGCGGAAATATTAACACCTTCAAGCTGCGTAGCAGAAGCATTGAGGTTGAGGTTTATACTGTGAACCTTTCCTGGTGAAACAGTAACCGGCATGACCAGAGAGTCATACCCAACAGCTGTTACCATC